>NZ_JBEPBF010000122.1:0-31409 GCF_040298985.1 Streptomyces sp. NPDC001093
CGACGTCACGGGTGTCCCCGCGGCCCTCGCCATAGTGGGCCTCGCCGCGCTCGTCGCCGTCTTCGCCGTCCGACGGGCGGGCCGCCTGGTCGTCGCCGGACTGCTCGCCCTCTCCGGCGCCGGCATCGTGGCCGCCGCGCTCCTGGCCGCCTCCGACAGCTCCGCGCTGGACAAGAAGGCCGCCCAGGCGAGCGGCGACACCTCCGCCACCGTCGCCGCGCTCAGCCACACCGGCTGGCCCTATGTCGCGGCCGCGGGCGGCCTGCTGATCCTGCTGGCCGGTCTGCTGGCGCTGCGCTACGGCAGCCGGTGGCCCGCCATGTCCGGCCGCTACGAGCGCGGCGCCGACCGTCCGCGCCGCACGGCCCGCCCGGTCGACCCGGAACGTCCCGAGGAGATGTGGAAGGCCCTGGACCGGGGCGAGGACCCGACGGGAGCCTGACGCTCGCCGCGGGTGTGGCGAAACAGACGCCACCCCCACGTCCGGCACGCGCACCCGTACGGGACAATGGACGAAGAGCGTCCGGCTCGGACAGTGACGGGCGGGCTCGGAGCCGTACGACACGTACGCCGCTCTTCTGGGACACGTACACAGCAACGAGGAGCACAGACATGGCGGGCAGCAGCCACGGCCACGGTCACACCCCGGCCGCCTGGACCGGTGTCATCATTTCCTTCATCGGTTTCCTGGTCGCGGGCGCCTTCATGGTGATGGGCCAGCCGGTCGGCTTCTGGGCCGGCATGGCGCTCATCCTCGGTGGCGCGGTGGTCGGTGGCATCATGCGCGCCATGGGTCTCGGCAACACCCCGAAGCCCCTGAAGATGGTCGGCGCCCCCCTCACGACCGGTGAGCCGGCCGGCGCGGAGAGCTGAGCGCACACACCGTTTCCCGAGGGGCGGCCCGGCACCCGGAGAGGTGCGGGCCGCCCCTCGTGCTGTCCGGGAACGACTCCGGCAGCCGTGGGCGCGCGTGGTGCCCGCCCACCGGGGACAATGTTCATGTGAACGCCGAGAGCCGCGCGGTCGCGCCCACCGTCCCGTACCCGGCCGTGCCCTCCGGGCCGGCGTGGCGGCGGCTCGCCGTCCCCGTCGGGCTGTTCGCGGCCGTCGCCGGGGCCTTCGCGTACGTGGGCGCCGTCGACCCGAACGAACCCGGTCACTACCCCGTCTGCCCGCTGTACCGGCTCACCGGCCTGTACTGCCCGGGCTGCGGTGGACTGCGCAGCGCGCACGCCCTCGTCCACGGCGACCTCCTCACCGCGCTGCGGGACAACGCGCCGGGCGTGGCCGCCTGCCTGGGCTTCGCGGTGCTGTGGACCGTATGGGTGGTGCACGCCGTACGCGGCCGGCCGGTGCGGCTGGAGCCGCGGCCGGCGCACCTGTGGGCGATCGGCTCGTTGCTCCTCGTGTTCACCGCCGTCCGGAACCTGCCGTCGGGAGGCTGGCTGCATCCTTGATCACATCGGGAACGTCCAGGTAGTGGGACCGGCGTTCACCGGATGCGAGGGGTCCGCGCTGGGGCGGATACCATCGCAGTGACCACGGGTTTTCAGAACCTGAAGGAACCACCGTCTGAAAGGGGGCCGCTCGCGTGAGTGTGCTCGACGAGATCATCGACGGAGTCCGTGCCGACCTCGCGGAGCGGCAGGCACGCGTCAGCCTCGACGAGCTCAAGGAGCGCGCGGCCAAGGCTCCCGCCGCCAAGGACGGGGTGGCCGCGCTCAAGGGCGACGGCGTCAAGGTGATCTGCGAGGTCAAGCGCTCCAGCCCCTCCAAGGGCGCGTTGGCGGCGATCGCCGACCCGGCCGGGCTCGCCGCGGACTACGAGGCGGGCGGCGCGGCCGTCATCTCGGTCCTCACCGAACAGCGCCGCTTCGGCGGCTCGCTGGCCGACCTGGAGGCCGTTCGCGCGCGCGTGGACATCCCGGTGCTCCGCAAGGACTTCATCGTCACGTCGTACCAGCTGTGGGAGGCCCGGGCGTACGGCGCCGACCTCGCGCTGCTGATCGTGGCCGCCCTGGACCAGCCGGCCCTGGAGTCGCTGATCGAGCGCGCGGTGTCGATCGGGCTCACCCCGCTCGTCGAGGTGCACGACGAGGACGAGGTCGAGCGGGCCGTGGACGCGGGCGCCAAGGTCATCGGCGTCAACGCGCGCAACCTGAAGACGCTGGAGGTCGACCGCGGCACGTTCGAGCGGGTCGCGCCGGAGATCCCGGACCACATCGTCAAGGTCGCCGAATCGGGCGTCCGTGGCCCGCACGACCTGATCGCCTACGCCAACGCCGGCGCCGACGCGGTCCTGGTCGGCGAGTCCCTGGTCACCGGGCGGGACCCCAAGACCGCCGTGGCCGACCTGGTCGCCGCGGGTGAACATCCCGCGCTGCGGCACGGCCGGGGCTGATCACCCGGTAGGCTGATCCCGATGACTCTCACCGTGACGACCGTCGACCGGTACGCCCGCCTGGCGCGCGGCTGCCGCCCGAGGGGCTGCCGCGCCCCGGCGAGGCGTGTCCACGGTCGTCGCGTGCGTTACGTCATCGGTGACGAACCCGGGCAGGTGAACGGACGTCGATGGCAGCGCGCCCCAAAGGGGCGCGGGGCTGTATCCGACCATGCGACTCCGTCGCGTGGGCGCGACCAGCCACACACGGCCTGAGGTCGTACGACAAGCTCCGCCCCCACGGCGAATAGTGTCTTTCCACGCACTCACCGTGAGGTTCGGCATGCCCAGCAACTTCTTCTTCCCCGACCCACAGGGTCAAGTCCCCACGGCCGAAGGCTACTTCGGCGCGTTCGGCGGCAAGTTCATCCCGGAGGCCCTCGTCGCCGCCGTGGACGAGGTCGCCGTCGAGTACGACAAGGCCAAGCACGACCCCGAGTTCGCCCGGGAACTCGACGACCTGATGGTCAACTACACCGGCCGCCCCAGCTCCCTCACCGAGGTCCCGCGCTTTGCCGCGGAAGCGGGTGGCGCTCGCGTGTTCCTCAAGCGCGAGGACCTCAACCACACCGGCTCCCACAAGATCAACAACGTCCTCGGTCAGGCGCTGCTCACCAAGCGGATGGGCAAGACCCGGGTCATCGCCGAGACGGGCGCGGGCCAGCACGGCGTCGCGACCGCCACCGCCTGTGCCCTCTTCGGCCTCGACTGCACCATCTACATGGGCGAGGTCGACACCAGGCGCCAGGCGCTGAACGTGGCCCGCATGCGCATGCTCGGCGCCGAGGTCGTCTCCGTGAAGTCCGGCAGCCGCACCCTGAAGGACGCCATCAACGAGGCGTTCCGCGACTGGGTCGCGAACGTCGACCACACCCACTACCTGTTCGGTACGGTCGCCGGTCCGCACCCCTTCCCCGCCATGGTCCGCGACTTCCACCGGGTCATCGGCGTGGAGGCCCGCCGCCAGCTGCTGGAGCGCGCCGGGCGCCTCCCGGACGCCGCCGTCGCCTGCGTCGGCGGTGGCTCCAACGCCATCGGCCTCTTCCACGCCTTCATCCCCGACGAGGGCGTCCGGCTCATCGGCTGCGAGCCCGCCGGGCACGGCATCGAGACCGGCGAGCACGCGGCCACCCTGACCGCGGGCGAGCCGGGCATCCTGCACGGTTCCCGCTCGTACGTCCTGCAGGACGACGAGGGCCAGATCACCGAGCCGTACTCCATCTCGGCCGGTCTGGACTACCCGGGCATCGGCCCGGAGCACTCCTACCTCAAGGACTCCGGCCGCGGCGAGTACCGCGCCATCACCGACGACGCGGCCATGCAGGCGCTGCGTCTGCTGTCCCGCACCGAGGGCATCATCCCGGCCATCGAGAGCGCCCACGCCCTCGCCGGCGCCCTGGAGGTCGGCAGGGAACTGGGCAAGGACGGCCTCATCGTCGTCAACCTGTCCGGCCGCGGCGACAAGGACATGGACACCGCCGCCCGCTACTTCGGCCTGTACGACACCGACGCCGAGGTGGCCGCCGACGAAGCCGACACCGCCGAGATCGAGGGGGACGCCAAGTGAGCGGGGCTGCGTTGAACAGTACGAAGGGCCGGCTGCTGTCGGACACCCTGGCCACCGCCAAGGCCGAGGGCCGGTCCGCGCTCATCGCCTACCTCCCGGCCGGGTTCCCGACCGTGGACGGCGGCATCGAGGCGATCAAGGCCGTCTTCGACGGCGGGGCGGATGTCGTGGAGGTGGGCCTGCCGCACAGCGACCCCGTCCTCGACGGCCCGGTCATCCAGACCGCCGACGACATCGCCCTGCGCGGCGGGGTCAGGATCGCCGACGTGATGCGCACGGTCCGCGAGGCGTACGCGGCGACCGGCAAGCCCGTGCTCGTCATGACGTACTGGAACCCCATCGACCGCTACGGCGTCGAGCGGTTCACCGCCGAGCTCGCCGAGGCGGGCGGCGCGGGCTGCATCCTGCCCGACCTGCCCGTCCAGGAGTCGGCGCTGTGGCGGGAGCACGCCGAGAAGCACGGCCTCGCGACCGTCTTCGTCGTGGCGCCGAGCAGCAAGGACGAGCGGCTCGCCCAGATCACCGCGGCGGGCAGCGGTTTCGTCTACGCCGCCTCGCTGATGGGCGTCACCGGCACCCGCGAATCCGTCGGCGCGCAGGCCCAGGACCTGGTCGCCCGCACCCGCGCCACCGGCACCGAGCTGCCCGTCTGCGTCGGACTCGGCGTCTCCAACGGCGCCCAGGCCGCCGAGGTGGCCGGCTTCGCCGACGGCGTCATCGTCGGCTCGGCGTTCGTGAAGCGGATGCTCGACGCCCCGGACCACGCGGCCGGCGTGGCGGCGGTCCGCGAGCTGGCCGGAGAGCTGGCGAAGGGCGTGCGCGGCCAGGCGTGACGTCCATCACTGACCGTAGCCAGACGTAAGAATCGACTGCGGTCAGTCACAACGGACGATTCGGTCACTCGAACGGGTGGACCTGGGACCGGGGAGGCGCGCTGCGCCTCCCCGGTTCGTTCTGGGGGTGTGAGCGAGAAGAACCGTGACGGAAAGCGCACCGCCCGGGAGCGGCTGGCGGTCGAACGCGAGAAGCAGAAGGCCACGGAGAAGCGACGGCGCACGCTGATCGTGGCCGCGAGCATCGTCTGCATCCTGGGCCTCGCGGCGGTGATCGGCGTGATCGCCGCGAACGCCGGCAAGAACAAGGGCAGCAACAAGGCGGGCCCCGTCGTGGTGCCCTCGGGCGCGCAGGGCAAGGACAGCCTCGCGATCCCGGTCGGCAAGGACGGCGCGAAATCGACGCTCACCGTCTGGGAGGACGTCCGCTGCCCGGCCTGCCAGGCCTTCGAGATCGCCTACCGTCCGACGCTCCACCAGCTGGTCGACTCCGGCAAGCTCAGGATCGAGTACCACCTGGTCCGGCTGATCGACGGCAACCTCGGCGGCACCGGCTCCCTGCGCGGCGCCAATGCCGCGGCCTGCGCCCAGGACGCCGGAAAGTTCCGTGACTACCACGACGTGCTGTACGCGAACCAGCCCAAGGAGACCGACGACGCGTACAGCGACAACGCCAAGCTGATCGGCCTGGCCGGCAAGGTCGGCGGCCTGGACACCCCCGCCTTCCAGAAGTGCGTCAAGGACGGCACCCACGACAGCTGGGTGAACAAGGCCCACAAGGCCTTCCAGACCGGCGGCTTCAGCTCCACGCCCACGGTCCTGCTCGGCGGGAAGAACATCTACCAGGACCAGACCCTGACCCCGGCCAAGCTCAAGCAGATGGTGGAGGCGGCCGACCAGGGGTAAGGATCTTCCTTGCGCGACCGCTTTTCCCCCGCCCCCGTTATGGACCCGTAGCCGGGCCGCTTGCCGTCCCCACGGCCCGGCACGGTAGCGTCGGACTTGCCATGGAACTTGCCTACATTCCCAGCCCGTCGCGCGGGGTGCTGTATCTCGGCCCCATCCCGCTGCGCGGCTACGCCTTCTGCATCATCATCGGCGTCTTCGTCGCCGTCTGGCTCGGCAACAAGCGCTGGATCGCCCGCGGCGGGCGAGCCGGCACGGTCGCCGACATCGCGGTCTGGGCGGTGCCCTTCGGCCTGGTCGGCGGTCGGCTCTACCACGTGATCACGGACTACGAGCTGTACTTCAGCCCGGGCCGTGACTGGGTGGACGCCTTCAAGGTGTGGCAGGGCGGCCTGGGCATCTGGGGCGCGATCGCGCTCGGCGCGCTCGGCGCGTGGATCGGCGCGCGCCGCCGGGGCATCCCGATGCCGGCGTACGCCGACGCCGTCGCGCCCGGCATCGCCTTCGCGCAGGCCATCGGCCGCTGGGGCAACTGGTTCAACCAGGAGCTGTACGGCCGGGAGACGCATGTTCCCTGGGCCCTGCACATCACCTCCTCCGAGGGCGGCCGGGTGCCGGGCTACTACCACCCGACCTTCCTGTACGAGTCCCTGTGGTGCGTCGGCGTGGCGCTCCTGGTCATCTGGGCCGACCGCCGCTTCCGGCTGGGCCATGGCCGGGCCTTCGCCCTGTACGTCGCCGCCTACTGCGTGGGCCGCGGGTGGATCGAGTACATGCGCGTGGACGACGCGCACCACATCCTGGGCCTGCGCCTGAACGACTGGACCGCGCTGATCGTCTTCCTGCTGGCGGTGACGTACATCGTGGTGTCGTCGAAGAAGCGGCCCGGTCGTGAGGCCGTCGTCGAGCCCGGTGTCTCCGACGGTTCGGCCGACGGTACGGAAGGTGCCGAGGAGGCCGAGGACAAGGCCGAGCCGGAGGCCGTGGAAGCCGCGGAAGCCGTGGAGGCCAAGGACGACGCCGAGTCGGCGACCAAGAAGAGCTGAGGGCTGGTTCTACGGCACCGAGGGCGCCCGGAGTTCTTTCCGGGCGCCCTCGGCGTGCGGCGGAGAAAACCGGTTCCTGCACGCCAGCGACACGGTTCGCCGGGCCATGGCCACCGCCGCCGCGTCGATGAAGCGGCCGTCGGGGAGGGCCTGGGCACCTTCGCGCGCGGCCGCTGCCGTGAGGATCGTCTCCGCGTGTTCGATCTCCGCCGGGGTGGGCAGGTAGGCCCGTTCGATCACCGGCAGCTGGCGGGGGTGGATGGCGGCGCGGCCCAGGAAGCCGAGGGAGCGGCCGTGGGCGCAGGAGGCGGCGAGGCCGTCCAGATCGCGGATGTCGGGGTGGACCGACTGGGGCGGTGGGGCGAGGCCGGCCGCTCGGGCGGCGACGATCACCCGGGAGCGCGGCCAGTCGAGGCCCGCGTCGGCCCGCACTCCCAGGTCGGCCCGCAGGTCCGCCTCGCCGAGGGCGATGCCCCGCAGGGCGGGGTGGGCGGTGGCGATGGCGTAGGCGTGCTCGATCCCGAGGGCCGTCTCCAGCAGGGCGTACAGCGGCACGGGGGTGGCCGCGGCGACCTGGCCGATCTCGGCCGGACCGGTCACCTTGGGCAGCCGCAGGCCCGCCAGGCCGGGGAGCGCGGCCAGGGCGGCCAGGTCGCCGGCGGACCAGGGGCTGTCCAGTGCGTTGACGCGGACGTGGACCGGGACCGGCGGGGGCCCGGTGAGCAGCTCGGCCGTGGCCGCGCGGGCGTACTCCTTGCGGTCCGGCGCGACCGCGTCCTCCAGGTCGATCACCACCACGTCGGCGCCCGCGGCCAGCGCCTTGGCCACCACGGGCGGGCGGTCGCCCGGGACGTACAGCCAGGTGAGCGGGTGGGTGGTCACAGGGCGCCCTCCTCGCGCAGGGCGCGCAGCTCGGCCGGGGTGAGGCCCAGCTCGGTGAGCACGGCCTCGGTGTCGGCGCCGTGCGGGCGGCCCGCCCAGCGGATCGCGCCGGGCGTCGCGGAGAGCCGGAAGAGGACGTTCTGCATGCGCAGCGGGCCCAGCTCGGGGTCGTCGACGGTGGTGACCGTGTGCAGCGCCTGGTACTGGGGGTCGGCCAGGACGTCGCGGACGTCCTGGACCGGGGCCACCGCCGCCTCCGCCTTCTCGAAGGCCGCGAGCACCTCGGCGCGGCTGCGGACGGCGATCCACGAACCGACCGCCCGGTCCAGGACGTCGGCGTGGGCGGCGCGGTCGGCGCCGGTGGCGAACCACGGCTCCTCGATCAGCTCCGGGCACCCCACCAGGCGCATCACCCGCTCCGCGACCGACTGCGCCGAGGTGGAGACGGCGACCCAGTGTCCGTCGGCGGTGCGGTAGGTGTTGCGCGGGGCGTTGTTGGCGGAGCGGTTGCCGGTGCGTTCCTGGACGTGGCCGAGCTGGTCGTACCAGGTGACGTGGGGGCCGAGCACCGACAGGATCGGCTCGGTGATCGCCATGTCGACGACCTGCCCGGCGCCGGTGCGCCCCCGTGCGGCCAGCGCGGTGAGCACGGCGTAGGCGGTCGCCAGGCCCGCGACCGAGTCCGCGAGCCCGAAGGGCGGGAGCGTGGGCGGCGCGTCCGGCTCGCCGGTGATCGCGGCGAAGCCGCTCATGGCCTCGGCGAGCGTGCCGAAGCCGGGGCGGTGCGCGTACGGCCCGAACTGGCCGAAGGCCGTCACCCGGGCGAGGACCAGCCGGGGGTTGGCGGCCGCCAGCTCCGCCCAGCCCAGGCTCCACCTCTCCAGGGTGCCCGGGCGGAAGTTCTCGATCACGACGTCGGCGGTGGCGGCGAGCCGGAGCAGAGTGGCACGGCCGCCGGGCGTGGACAGGTCCAGGGTGATGGTCCGCTTGTTGCGGCCGAGCACCTTCCACCACAGGCCGACGCCGTGCTTGGCCGGGCCGTGCCCGCGGGAGGGGTCGGGCCGCCGCGGATGCTCGACCTTGATCACCTCGGCGCCGAAGTCACCGAGCAGCGTGGCGGCCATGGGGCCCGCGAACAGGGTCGCCAGGTCCAGCACCCGCAGACCGGCCAGGGGCGGGGTCGTCGTACTCATGCGGTGAACTGGGCGTCGATCTCCGGGCGGTACGGCATCGACGCCGACGCCCCGGCCCGCTGGACGGAGATCGCCGCGGCGGCCGCCGCCCAGGACAGGGCCTCCCGCACCGGCTTCTCCTCGGCGAGGGCCACCGTGAGCGCGCCGACGAAGGTGTCACCGGCGCCCGTGGAGTCGACGGCGGTCACCTTCGGTGCCGGGATCACCAGCGGGTCGGTGCCCCGGGCCAGGTAGAGGCTGCCCGTGGCGCCCAGGGTGACGACGACCTCCGGCACCAGCTCCAGCAGGGCGTGGGCGGCCTCGCGCGGGTCGGTGCGGCCGGTGAGGGTGACCGCCTCGTACTCGTTGGGCACCAACAGGTCGGTGGCGGCGAGGAGTTCGGGCGGCAGTGGCTGGGCGGGCGACGGGGTGAGCACGGTGCGGATCCCGTGCCGGCGCGCCGCCTGCGCGCCCGCGACGACCGCGGCCGGCGGGATCTCCAGCTGCAGCAGCAGGGCGTCGGCGGAGGCGATCAGGCCCTCGTCGCCGGGGGAGAGGTGGTCGACGGTGCCGTTCGCGCCGGGGATGACGACGATGGAGTTGGCGCCCTCGTCGTCCACCACGATGTGCGCGGTGCCGGACGGGCCCTCGACCGTCCGCAGGAAGTCGGTGTCCACACCCGAGTGTTCGAGGGTGTCGCGCAGCCGCAGGCCGAAGGCGTCGTTGCCGACCGCGCCGATCATCGAGACGGTGGCGCCCGCGCGGGCCGCGGCGATCGCCTGGTTGGACCCCTTGCCGCCGGGGATCGTGTGGAACTCCCGCCCCGTCACCGTCTCGCCGCGCTGCGGGGCCTTCGCGACATAGGCGACGAGGTCCATGTTGGTGCTGCCGAGGACGACGATGTGGGTCATGGGCGGGTCGCCTCCAGGTGGGTGAGATGGGCGAGGGTGTCGAAGCCGGTGCCGTCGAAGTCGGCGACGGTGGTGGCGAGCCGGTTCTTCAGCGGGGCCCGCCAGTGGCCGGGGAGCGCGGTGGGGTCGCCCGCGAGCAGCCCCGCGATGCTGCCGGCCGTGGCGCCGTTGGAGTCGGTGTCCAGGCCGCCCGCCACCGCACGGCAGACGGAGCCGGTGAAGTCGCCGTCCGCGTGGGTGAGGGCGGCGGTGAGCAGGGCGGTGTTGGGGATCGCGTGCACCCAGTGGTGGGCGGGGCAGTAGCGGGCGTGGAGCTCGTCCACGACGTCGTCGAAGTCCCCGTGCTGATCGGCCAGCCGGACCGCGTGGTCGATCGCCCCCGCGAGCCGGGAGCGGGGCGGGATGACCCGGCGGCCGGCGCGCAGGCAGGCGTGGACGTCCTGGCCCCCGGTGGCGGCGGTGGCGATGACGGCGGCCGTGAACATCGCCGCGTAGACGCCGTTGGCGGTGTGGGTGAGGACCGCGTCGCGGTGTGCCTGTTCGGCGGCGGCGGCCGGGTCGCCGGGGTTGGTCCAGCCGTGCACATCGGCGCGGATCCGGGCGCCGATCCACTCGCGGAAGGGGTTGCGGTGGCGGGCGGTGTGCGGGGGTTCGATGCCGGTGAGGAGGTTGCGGCAGGCGACGCGTTCGGCGGTGAAGGTGCGGCCGGGCGGGAGTTCGTCCAGCCAGAGCCGGGCCACGTCCGCGGTGCTGAAGGTTCTTCCGTGACGGCGGAGGAGCAGGAGGTTCAGGAGGGGGTAGTCGAGATCGTCGTCCTCCGGCATGCCGTCGATGTTCTCGGCGAGGGAGGTGGGGGCCGAGCGACGGTTCCAGGGGTGCTCGGTGAGGAGCTCCTCCGGGACGCCGTGGGCTGTGAAGTACGTGCCGAGGGGCCAGTTGCCGGCTGCCCGGGCGAGGGCGCGGATGCCGTCGAGGGGGAGCTTTTCGACGGGTTTGCCGAGGAGACAGCCGATGGCCCGGCCGAGCCAGGCGGCTTCGAGGGCTTCCCGAGCCGGTGCCGGCCGGGTGTGGGTCGCGCTCGCCCGCGCCGGCGCGTCCGGCCAGTCCGGGCACAGGGACTTGATGCGGGCCAGGTCGGTCGGCTCGTCGTGGGACAGGCCGCTGGGGAGGTCGGCCAGCTCGTCCAGGAGATCCTCTGCCAGGAGGCGCAGATACCGTGAGACGCCGTGCGCGGACGCGCCCGCCCGGTCCGGCGCGTCCGGGCCGCCCGCGGCCCGCCAGCGCGCCTCGATCGCCGACGGTTCCCGTCCGTCCAGCCGGGCCTGGCGGAGCTCGTGGCCGAGCAGGTCCTCCGGCTGGACCCAGGTCAGTCGGAGCATGCGGTGCCTCCGAGGGCCGTGAACGCCCGCTCGTGGGCGCGCCGCCGGCGCACGTCCCGCCGGAAGACCTCCCGCGCGACCTCGGCGAGCGTGCGGGCCGGCTCCCACAGGTCCAGCCGGCTGGCCTCCGCCACCGTCTTCGCCCAGTCCTCCGGGACGGGCGAGCCCAGGGCACCCGTCAGGGCACCGGCCATCGTCGCGATCGAGTCGCAGTCGCGGCCGTAGTTGACCGCGCCGAGCACGGCGTGCCGGTAGTCGCCGCCCGAGACCAGCACCATGCCGAGGGCGATGGGCAGTTCCTCGATCGCGTGCAGCCGGGAGGGACGGCGGGCGGCGAGCGAAGGGGCGCGGTAGTCCGGGCCGACGGTGTCGTACGGGGCCACCGCCGCGCGCAGCGGCCGTAGCGCCGTCTCGAAGTCGCTGTGGCCGCGGGCCACTTCGCAGACCTTCTCGATCGCCTCGCGCGTGCCGTCCTTCGCCAGGGCCAGGCACGCGGTGACGACCGAGTCCGGGGTCGCGCCCGGGGTCGCGGCGGCGGCGACGGCCGCGGCGAGGACACCGGCCGCCTCGCGGCCGTACGACGACTGGTGCGCACCGGCGATGTCCAGCGCCTCGGCGTAGGCGGCGGCCGGGTTGGCCGCGTTGACCAGGCCGACGGGGGCCATGTACATCGCCGCGCCGCAGTTGACGATGTTGCCGACGCCCGCCTCCCGGGGGTCGG
Organism: Streptomyces sp. NPDC001093; assembly: GCF_040298985.1. Lineage (NCBI taxonomy): Bacteria > Bacillati > Actinomycetota > Actinomycetes > Kitasatosporales > Streptomycetaceae > Streptomyces > Streptomyces sp. NPDC001093. The sequence goes on from NZ_JBEPBF010000122.1 coordinate 11,858, forward strand.
CGTGACCGTAGGAGAGCCGCGCCACGAGCCACTTCTCGGCGAGGAAGAGGCGGTGCAGCGGCAGGGTCTCGGTCTCCAGCTCCGGGATCCAGCGCGGGTTCGTCATCAGGTCCGGGACCAGGTGGTCGGCCACGGCGTACGCGTCGAGGTGGTCGCGGACGCGGGCGTAGACCCGGACCAGCGCATGGGTCATCAGGGTGTCGTCGGTGACGTGGCCGTCGCCCTTGTGGTACGGGGCGAGGGGGCGGGCGGTGCGCCAGGCGTCGCCGTGCCAGGGGCCGACGATGCCGTGGACGCGGCCGCCGTGGCGCTCGGTGATCTGGTCGGGGGAGTACCCCTCGACCGGGCCGCCGAGGGCGTCGCCGACGGCGGCTCCGACGAGGGCGCCGGTGATCCGGTCCTCGAGCCCGAGCAGGGGTGATCGGCCGCTTTCTTGTTCTTTGAGTCCTTTGGACTCCTTGGGCGTCATGCCCCGAATCATCCTCCTGGGCGGGCCGGTTGTGCGGCTTCCAGGAGTCCGGCGAGTTCCACCAGGTCGGTGTCGGCGAGGCGGGGCAGGGCGCAGCCGGACAGGGTGCGGCAGGCGTCCCGCCAGGTCTGCGGGATGGCCGCGCCGCCGCCGAGGGCTCCGGTGAGGGCGCCCGCGAGGGCGGGGGCGGAGTCGGCGACCCGGGACAGACAGGCGGCGGCGGGTACGGCCTCGGCGATACGGCCGTGGGCGGCGGTGGCGAGGGCGAGGGCGACCGGAACGGTCTCGGCGGCGGCGATGCCGTAGCTGTAGACGTGGTCCACGATCTGGTGCTCGAGCAGCGGGACGAGGGCGAATGCGGAGTCGCTGTCCGCGGCGAGGGCGAGCGCGTGACGGGCGTTGCGGCCGATCTCGGTGCCGGGCGGGAGTTCGGCGAGCGCGGCGGTCACGCAGGTGTGCGTCTGCGCGCCGGTGAGGGCGAGCGCGAGCGCGGCGGCCATGGCACGGGCGCCGTGCACGCCATCGCCGTCCTGGGTGTAGCGGGCGTCGAACTCGGCGAGGGCGGCGGCGCGTTCGGGGTCGCCGGGGTGGGCGACGGCGAGGACGCAGGCGCGGACGCAGGCGGCGTCGTCGAAGTAGTGCGGGTTGTCGTGGCCGGTGGCGGGCGGGCGCAGGCCGGTGGCGAGGTTGCCGAGGCCCGCGCGGACGGAGATGCGGGCGCGCAGGGGGAGCACGGCGGACTCGATCTCGGGGGCGCGGTCCGCCGCGGCGGCGACCTCCGCGGCCACGGCGGTCCAGGTGAGGTCGATGGCGGCGCGGGTACGGCGCTCCCGGCCGAGGTCGCCGAGGGCGTCGTCGTCGCCGGCCCGCAGGACCGCCTCCGCGGCGAAGGCCGCCCATTCGGCGTCGTCCGAGGGGCCGAGCCGGAGGGGTTCGGGGGGTTGGTTGAGGGCGATCGGTACCGGGAGGGTGGTGGTGGCGTTCTGCTCGGCGAAGGTGTCCAGTTCGCGGGTGAGGCGGCGGGTCCACTCGGGCATACGGCCGGCCCGGTGCCGTGCTGCCGGCCAGCCGGCGGCGTCGCCCGCGGCGAGGCCGAGCAGCAGCCCCTCGATCCGGTGCTCTGTCATGACTGACCCTCGCCATCCGGGTGCCCGGAGTTCCCCGCCCCAACCAGGGGGCTCCGCCCCCTGCCCCCCGTCTCGCCCACGGGCACCTCCGCCGGTACCCCGTCCTGCGACTCCCCGGGAAGCACCTCTGCAAGGGCCCCTGCAAGCGTCCCTGGCAGGACCGCCCCCACCCCCCACTTACCGTCCTCCCCCGGGACCAGCAGCTCGGCCACGTCCAGGACGTGGTGGCCCGCCATGGACGGCAGGCAGCGGCCGCGGGCGGGGCCGATGGGGCCGGCCCAGTGGGCGGGGATCGTGGAGATGCCGTGGGTCGCGCCGGACAGGGCGCCGGCCACCGCCGCCGTCGTGTCGGCGTCGCGGCCCATGTTGACGGCCGTCAGGACGGCCTGGACGAAGTCGCCGTCGGCCGCCGCGTACGCGCCGAAGGCCAGGGCGACCGCCTCGGGAGCCAGGTCGGTCCAGGGATAGCCGCCGATGACGACCGCGGAGCGGACCGCGCGTTCGCCGCGGTGGGCGACGGCCACCGCCCGGCGCAGGGAGCGCGCCGTCCAGGAGTCCTCGGGGATCACCGCGAGGGCAGAGGCGATCACCACCGGGACCGGGGCGCCCGTCATCGCCGCCGCCACCGCTGCCGCGACCGCCTGGCCGCCGTAGATGCCCTCGCCCTCGTGGCTCACCGAACCGTCGATCGCCACCAGGCGGGCCGCTTCGGCGGGGCGGCCGGCGGCGAAGACGCCGAAGGGGGCCGCCCGCATGGCCAGACCGTCGCTCCAGGCGTGCCGGTGCTGGGCCGAGATGGGGGCGGCGAGGCCCCGGCGCAGGTTCTCCAGGGTGCCGCGCTCGCTGAAGCCGGCGCCCCGGAAGGGACCCTCGGCCCGGTCGGCGATCCACTCGTGCCAGGCCGCCTCCACATGTGCCGGGGTGAGTGCCGACCCGTGACGGGCGAGCAGCAGGCCCGAGAAGATCGCGTACTCCGTGTCGTCCGTGCCGCACGGGGTCTCGGCCACGTATCCCGTGATGCGGCCCCAACGAGCGCGGATCTCGGACGGCTTGAGGTTCTCCGCGGGCGCTCCCAGCGCGTCCCCGACGGCCAGGCCGAGCAGCGCGCCGCGGGCCCTCTCGCGGAGCCCGACGGCGCCGTCGGGCGCCGGAACCGGGGGAGTGCAGGCGATCGATGCCATGGGCGGACTCCTTCGGGGCCGGGAACGCGCTTTGCGGATGTGTGCCACGGGGCGCGCCCCGGCGAGCCTCCGGGCCTCGAAGTCACCCGCTTGGCAACTGAGCAAGATCATGCACGGATGAGCAAAGCGGGTAAAGGTGCAGGTTAGCCGAGCCTTTCCTTGCTGGCGGGAGAGGAGGAAGGGGCGTAGGTTCAGTGGTGTCGAAAAGTAGAACTCGTCCAAAGTTAGCTTTGGCTAAGCTATCCGGGGGGCCCGCATGGCCATCATCGAGACCCAGGCCGCGCTGCACGAAGCGCACCGCGACAACCACACGCACCGCGATGTCAACGGCGGCTGGCTGCGTCCCGCCGTCTTCGGCGCCATGGACGGACTCGTCTCCAACCTCGCCCTGATGACCGGTGTGGCCGGCGGATCCGTGAGCCAGCAGACCATTGTCATCACCGGGCTCGCCGGGCTGGCGGCGGGTGCCTTCTCCATGGCGGCCGGCGAGTACACGTCGGTGGCCTCCCAGCGGGAGCTGGTCGAGGCCGAGCTCGATGTCGAGCGCCGTGAGCTGCGCAAGCACCCCCAGGACGAGGAGGACGAGCTCGCGGCGCTGTACGTCGCCCGGGGTGTGGAGCCCGACCTGGCCCGGGAGGTCGCGCGGCAGCTGTCCAGGGATCCCGAGCAGGCCCTGGAGATCCACGCCCGCGAGGAGCTGGGCATCGACCCCGGCGATCTGCCCTCGCCGCTGGTCGCCGCCGTCTCCTCCTTCGGGTCCTTCGCCCTCGGCGCCCTGCTGCCCGTGCTGCCGTTCCTGCTCGGCGCGAGCGCGCTGTGGCCCACCGTGCTGCTGGCCCTCGCCGGGCTCTTCGGGTGCGGTGCCGTGGTGGCCAAGGTGACCGCGCGGAGCTGGTGGTACAGCGGCCTCAGGCAGCTCGCGCTGGGCGGCGCGGCCGCCGGTGTGACATACGCCCTGGGTACCCTGTTCGGAACGGCCGTAGGATAGCGCCGCCGGTACTTATGCGTTGGGCCGCATAAGTAGCCGAGAAAGCCCGTTACTCGCTGGTTTCGACCGTGTGACCACCGGGCATGAGCCGTAAGCGCTGTGGGCAATGACGCCTGCCGCACCCCGCGGGGTGAGTGAAGACGCTCCCCCCGCCCCCCGCCGGGCCGCCGGACACCGATCCGACCGATCACGTCCGTCCGGTCCCCCTCACACGTTCGCCGCCACCGCGCGGCATCCGGGCCGTCACGCGCGGTCCCGCCGCGATCGCGCGGCACCCTGCCGCGATCACGCGGCGACCGCCGCCATGAACGGCACTCCGCCGCCCCGCGCGGCACCCCGCCGCCACCGTGCGGCGTCTGCGCCACGGACCCCGTGGCGTCCGCATGTTGGAACGGCCTATCCGGTTCCCGAGAACCGTCCCATCATGTAACCTGCACGAAATTTTGAGATCACGCAGAGGGCCAACGTCGTCCCTCGGCACTTGCCACATGCCTCATGACGACGACGGGAGAGCCGATGCGTACGCCGCGCCAGCCGTCCCAGCACTCTGCGAATGGCCAGAACTGGTCGTTCATGGATGCTCGCCCTGCTGCGCAGGGTATGTACGACCCCCGCAACGAACACGACGCCTGCGGCGTCGGTTTCGTCGCCACCCTCACCGGCGAGGCGTCCCACACGCTGGTCGAGCAGGCACTCACCGTCCTGCGCAACCTGGAGCACCGCGGTGCCACCGGCTCCGAGCCCGACTCGGGCGACGGCGCCGGCATCCTCTCCCAGGTGCCCGACGCCTTCTTCCGTGAGGTGGCCGGATTCGACCTTCCCGCGGCGGGCTCCTACGCGGTAGGCATCGCCTTCCTGCCGGAGGAGGGGATCGCGGACGCCGTCTCGAAGATCGAGACGATCGCCGACGAGGAGGGCCTCACCGTCCTCGGCTGGCGCGAGGTCCCGGTCGCGCCCGAGCTGCTCGGCGCCACCGCCCGCTCCACCATGCCGGCCTTCCGGCAGATCTTCGTCGCCGACGGCGCCGGCGAGGGCATCGCGCTGGACCGCAAGGCCTTCGTGCTGCGCAAGCGCGCCGAGCGCGAGACCGGTGTCTACTTCCCGTCGCTCTCCGCGCGCACCATCGTCTACAAGGGCATGCTGACCACCGGCCAGCTGGAGCCCTTCTTCCCGGACCTGTCCGACCGCCGGTTCGCCTCCGCGATCGCGCTCGTGCACTCCCGGTTCTCCACCAACACCTTCCCGTCGTGGCCGCTCGCCCACCCGTACCGCTTCGTCGCGCACAACGGCGAGATCAACACGGTCAAGGGCAACCGCAACTGGATGCGCGCCCGCGAGTCCCAGCTGGTCTCCGACCTGTTCGGGCCGCAGGAGAAGCTGGAGCGGATCTTCCCGGTCTGCACGCCGGACGCCTCCGACTCCGCCTCCTTCGACGAGGTGCTGGAGCTGCTGCACCTGGGCGGCCGCTCGCTGCCGCACTCCGTGCTGATGATGATCCCGGAGGCGTGGGAGAACCACGACTCGATGGACCCGGCCCGGCGTGCCTTCTACCAGTTCCACTCCACGATGATGGAGCCCTGGGACGGCCCCGCCTGCGTCACCTTCACCGACGGCACCCAGGTCGGCGCCGTGCTCGACCGCAACGGCCTGCGCCCCGGCCGCTACTGGGTCACCGACGACGGCCTCGTCGTCCTCGGCTCCGAGGTCGGCGTCCTCGACATCGACCCGGCCAAGGTCGTCCGCAAGGGCCGGCTGCAGCCCGGCAGGATGTTCCTCGTCGACACCGCCGAGCACCGCATCATCGAGGACGACGAGATCAAGGCGGCCCTCGCCGCCGAGAAGCCGTACGCCGAGTGGCTGGAGGCCGGCGAGATCGAGCTGGGCGACCTGCCCGAGCGCGAGCACATCGTCCACACCCACGCCTCGGTCACCCGCCGCCAGCAGACCTTCGGCTACACCGAGGAGGAGCTGCGCGTCATCCTCGCGCCGATGGCCCGCACCGGCGCCGAGCCGATCGGCTCCATGGGCACCGACTCGCCGATCGCGGCCCTGTCCGAGCGCCCGCGCCTGCTCTTCGACTACTTCACCCAGCTGTTCGCGCAGGTCACCAACCCGCCGCTGGACGCGATCCGCGAGGAGCTGGTCACCTCCCTGCGCTCGTCGCTGGGCCCGGAGGGCAACCTGCTCGACCCGACGGCCGCCTCCTGCCGCTCGGTCACCCTGCCCTTCCCGGTGATCGACAACGACGAGCTGGCCAAGCTCATCCACATCAACGCCGACGGCGACATGCCCGGCTTCAAGGCCGCGACCCTGTCCGGCCTGTACCGGGTCTCCGGCGGCGGTGACGCCCTCGCCGCGCGCATCGCGGAGATCTGCGCCGAGGCCGACGCCGCCATCGACAACGGCGCCCGCCTGATCGTCCTGTCGGACCGCCACTCCGACGCCGAGCACGCGCCGATCCCGTCGCTGCTGCTCACCGCGGCCGTCCACCACCACCTCATCCGCACCAAGCAGCGCACCCACGTGGGCCTGCTGGTCGAGGCCGGCGACGTCCGCGAGGTCCACCACGTCGCCCTGCTGATCGGCTACGGCGCCGCCGCCGTCAACCCGTACCTGGCGATGGAGTCGGTCGAGGACCTGCTGCGCGCCGGGACCTTCCTGAACGGCCTGGAGCCGGAGAAGGCCATCAAGAACCTGATCTACGCCCTCGGCAAGGGCGTGCTGAAGGTCATGTCCAAGATGGGCATCTCCACCGTCGCCTCCTACCGCGGCGCCCAGGTCTTCGAGGCCGTCGGCCTGGACGAGGCCTTCGTCGAGAAGTACTTCAACGGCACCACCACCAAGATCGGCGGCGTCGGCATCGACGTCATCGCCAAGGAGGTCGCCGCCCGCCACGCCAAGGCCTACCCGGCCTCCGGCATCGCCCCGGCGCACCGCGCGCTGGAGATCGGCGGCGAGTACCAGTGGCGCCGCGAGGGCGAGCCGCACCTGTTCGACCCGGAGACGGTCTTCCGCCTGCAGCACTCCACCCGCTCGGGCCGGTACGACATCTTCAAGAAGTACACGTCCCGTGTGAACGAGCAGTCCGAGCGCCTGATGACGCTGCGCGGCCTGTTCGGTTTCAAGTCCGACCGGCAGCCGATCTCCATCGACGAGGTCGAGCCCGTGAGCGAGATCGTCAAGCGGTTCTCGACGGGCGCCATGTCGTACGGCTCCATCTCCAAGGAGGCGCACGAGACCCTCGCCATCGCCATGAACCAGCTGGGCGGCAAGTCCAACACCGGTGAGGGCGGCGAGGACCCGGAGCGCCTGTACGACCCCGCGCGCCGATCGGCGATCAAGCAGGTCGCCTCCGGCCGCTTCGGTGTCACCTCCGAGTACCTGGTCAACGCGGACGACATCCAGATCAAGATGGCCCAGGGCGCCAAGCCCGGCGAGGGCGGCCAGCTGCCCGGCCACAAGGTCTACCCGTGGGTGGCCAAGACCCGTCACTCGACGCCGGGTGTCGGCCTGATCTCCCCGCCGCCGCACCACGACATCTACTCCATCGAGGACCTGGCCCAGCTGATCCACGACCTCAAGAACGCCAACCCCGCGGCACGTATCCACGTGAAGCTGGTGTCGGAGGTCGGCGTCGGCACGGTCGCCGCGGGTGTCTCCAAGGCGCACGCGGACGTGGTCCTGATCTCCGGTCACGACGGCGGTACGGGTGCCTCCCCGCTGACCTCGCTGAAGCACGCGGGCGGCCCCTGGGAGCTCGGCCTCGCCGAGACCCAGCAGACCCTGCTGCTCAACGGCCTGCGCGACCGCATCGTCGTCCAGACCGACGGCCAGCTGAAGACCGGCCGTGACGTGGTCATCGCCGCGCTGCTCGGCGCCGAGGAGTTCGGTTTCGCCACCGCGCCGCTCGTCGTCTCCGGCTGCGTCATGATGCGCGTCTGCCACCTGGACACCTGCCCGGTCGGCATCGCCACCCAGAACCCGGTCCTGCGCGAACGCTTCGCCGGCAAGGCCGAGTACGTGGTGAACTTCTTCCAGTTCATCGCCGAGGAGGTCCGCGAGCTGCTGGCCGAGCTGGGCTTCCGCTCCATCGAGGAGGCCGTCGGCCACGCCGAGATGCTGGACGTCGAGCGCGCTGTCGACCACTGGAAGGCGCAGGGCCTGGACCTGGAGCCGCTGTTCCACGTGCCCGACCTGCCCGAGGGCGCGGTGCGCCACCGGCTGATCGAGCAGGACCACGGCCTGGAGAAGGCCCTGGACAACGAGCTGATCAAGCTCGCCGCCGACGCCCTGGCCGCGAACGACGCGACCGAGGCCCAGCCGGTGCGCGCCCAGGTCGCCATCCGCAACATCAACCGCACGGTCGGCACCATGCTCGGCCACGAGGTGACGAAGAAGTTCGGCGGTGCGGGCCTGCCCGACGACACCATCGACATCACCTTCACCGGCTCCGCCGGCCAGTCCTTCGGCGCCTTCCTGCCGCGCGGCGTCACGCTGCGCCTGGAGGGCGACGCCAACGACTATGTCGGCAAGGGCCTCTCCGGCGGCCGTGTGATCGTCCGCCCGGACCGGGCCGCCGACCACCTCGCCGAGTACTCGACCATCGCGGGCAACACCATCGCCTACGGCGCCACCGGCGGCGAGCTGTTCCTGCGCGGCCGTACCGGTGAGCGGTTCTGCGTGCGCAACTCCGGCGCGCTGGTCGTCTCCGAGGGCGTGGGCGACCACGGCTGCGAGTACATGACCGGCGGTCGCGCCGTGGTCCTCGGCCCGACCGGCCGCAACTTCGCGGCGGGCATGTCCGGTGGCATCGCCTACGTCATCGACCTCGACCGCGACAACGTCAACGCCGGTAACGCCGGGTCGGTCGAGGTGCTGGACGAGGCGGACAAGCAGTGGCTGCACGACGTGGTGCGCCGCCACGCCGAGGAGACCGGCTCCACGGTCGCCGAGAAGCTGCTCGCCGACTGGGACCGGGCCGCGGCGCGGTTCAGCAAGATCATCCCCAGCACGTACAAGGCAGTGCTCGCCGCCAAGGACGCCGCCGAGCGAGCCGGTCTCTCCGAGACCGAGATCACCGAGAAGATGATGGAGGCGGCGACCAATGGCTGATCCGAAGGGCTTCCTGAACCACGGCCGCGAGGTCGCCAAGACCCGTCCCGTCGGTGAGCGCGTCAAGGACTGGAACGAGGTCTACGTCCCCGGCTCCCTGCTGCCGATCATCAGCAAGCAGGCCAGCCGGTGCATGGACTGCGGCATCCCGTTCTGCCACAACGGCTGTCCGCTGGGGAACCTGATCCCCGAGTGGAACGACTACGCCTACCGCGAGGACTGGGCCGCGGCCCAGGAGCGGCTGCACGCGACCAACAACTTCCCGGAGTTCACCGGTCGCCTCTGCCCGGCCCCCTGCGAGTCGGCGTGCGTGCTCGGCATCAACCAGCCGCCGGTCACCATCAAGAACGTCGAGGTCTCGATCATCGACAAGGCGTGGGAGACCGGGGACGTCGCCCCGCAGATCCCGGAGCGCCTGTCCGGCAAGACGGTCGCGGTCATCGGCTCGGGCCCGTCGGGTCTCGCCGCCGCCCAGCAGCTGACCCGGGCCGGCCACACGGTCGCCGTCTACGAGCGCGCGGACCGCATCGGAGGCCTCCTGCGGTACGGCATCCCCGAGTTCAAGATGGAGAAGCGGCACATCAACCGCCGTATCGAGCAGATGCGCGCGGAGGGCACCCGCTTCCGCACCGGCGTCGAGATCGGCCGCGACATCAACGCCCGCGACCTGAAGAAGCGCTACGACGCGATCGTCATCGCCGCCGGCGCCACCACCGCCCGTGACCTGCCCGTCCCCGGACGCGAGCTCAAGGGCATCTACCAGGCGATGGAGTACCTGCCGCTGGCCAACAAGGTCCAGGAGGGCGACTACGTCACCGCGCCGGTCTCGGCCGAGGGCAAGCACGTCGTCGTCATCGGCGGCGGTGACACGGGCGCGGACTGCGTGGGCACCGCCCACCGCCAGGGCGCGGCCTCCGTCACCCAGCTGGAGATCATGCCCCGCCCGAACGACGAGCGGCACCCGACCAACCAGCCCTGGCCGACCTTCCCGATCCTGTACAAGGTCACCTCGGCCCACGAGGAGGGCGGCGAGCGGATCTACTCCGCCTCCACCACCCACTTCGAGGGCGACGAGGACGGCAACGTCCAGTGGCTGCACCTGGCCGAGGTCGAGTTCGTCGACGGCAAGCTGACCTCCAAGCCGGGCACCGAGCGCAAGATCCCCGCCCAGCTGGTCACCCTCGCCATGGGCTTCACCGGCACCGACCGGGAGAACGGCCTGGTGGAGCAGTTCGGCCTGGACCTCGACGAACGCGGTAACATCGCCCGCGACGCCGACTTCCAGACCAACGTGCCGGGTGTGTTCGTCGCCGGTGACGCCGGCCGCGGCCAGTCCCTCATCGTGTGGGCGATCGCGGAGGGCCGTTCGGCCGCCCGCGGTGTCGACCGGTTCCTGACCGGTGCCAGCGACCTGCCGGCCCCGATCCGTCCGACCGACCGCGCCCTGGCGGTCTGACGGCACCCCGAAGAACGTCCCGTACAACGGCGTACGGAACACCGAACGACGCCTGCCCTGTCCCCGACCGGACGCCTGGGCAGGCGTCGTTGCCTTTCCCGCGCGCTCTCCGGGCCCGGTCCGCCTCGAACAGGCCCTTCACGCAGTCCAGTGATCACATAAGCTGCCCGGAAAGCCGAAGGGGGACCATGGCCGCGATCAGTCTCAGCAAGATGGCGGAGACCGCGCCCGCGCTGGTCGGCGCCTACAGGTCCGCCGGGGTCTCGCTCACCAAGCACGGCCTGGACGGGCTGCGCGCCGCCGTCTACCTGGTGGTCGACCACTCCGGCTCGATGAAGCCGTACTACGCGGACGGCAGCGTGCAGGCGCTCGCCGACCGGGTGCTGGGCCTGTCCGCGCACCTGGACGACGACGGCCGGGTGCCGGTCGTGTTCTTCTCCACGGACGTCGACGCGGTCGCCAGCATCGCCCTCGGCGACCACGAGGGCAGCGTCGAGCGGATCGTGGCCGGGCTCGGGCACATGGGCAGGACCAGCTATCACCTGGCCATGGATGCCGTCATCGACCACTACCTGGACAGCGGCGCCACCGACCCCGCCCTGGTCGTCTTCCAGACCGACGGCGGCCCGATCAGCAAGCCCGCCGCCGAACGCTATCTGTGCAAGGCGGCGAGGCTCCCCCTGTTCTGGCAGTTCGTCGGCTTCGGCGACCCGGGCAGCCGGCAGTTCGAGTTCCTGCGGAAGCTGGACGAGCTGGCCGTGCCGGACAAGCGGATCGTGGACAACGCCGGCTTCTTCCACGCCGGACAGGACCCGCGGCGCGTCTCCGACGCCGAGCTGTACGACCGGCTCGTCGGCGAGTTCCCGAAGTGGCTGGCCGCCGCGCGCGCCGCGGGCGTCGTACGGATTCCCTAACAAGCGTTTGAAACAATGGGTGTCGTGCCGACCAAGAAGAAGCCCCAGGTGACCGTCGCGGCGCCCCGGCGCGGTGAACTCCTCGGCATCGCCGCCGAGGTCTTCGCCGAGCACGGGTACAACGCCACCACCGTCCGCAGGATCGCCGACCACGCCGGGATGCTCGCGGGCAGCCTGTACTACCACTTCGACTCCAAGGAGTCGATGCTCGAGGAGATCCTGAGGACCTTCCTCGACGAGCTGTGGGACGGCTACGACACCGTCCTCGCCTCCGGCCTCGGGCCCCGCGAGACGCTTCAGGCGCTGGTCACCGAGTCCTTCCGGGAGATCGACCGGCACCGCGCGGCCGTCGCGATCTACCAGAAGGAGAGCAGGCAGCTCGTCGCCCAGGAGCGGTTCGCCTTCCTCGCCGAGTCACAGGTGCGGTTCGAGAAGGCCTGGCTCGGCACGCTGGAACGCGGGGTCGCCGAGCACGTCTTCCGCGCCGACCTCGACGTCCGCCTCACCTACCGGTTCGTGCGCGACACCGTGTGGGTCGCCGCCTCCTGGTACCGGCCCGGCGGCGGGCACAGCCCCGAGGAGATCGCCCGCCAGTATCTGTCGATGCTGCTGGACGGGATCGCCGTACGCGCCTAGATCCCTCTGCGTTCAGCCGGTCCGGCGGGCCGTCCGGTCCTGGCGGGGCTGCTGACGGCAGGGGCCGGCTCGGGTTCCCGGTGGTGCCGCCGGCGAACATGGTGCTGTCGGCGGTGCCGGGGGGAGTCGGCCGAGACCAGATCACTAGGTGTCGCACTCCAGCACCGTCCGGCACAGACCGCACCGCGCCCGTACCCGCCCCTTCACCGGCACCCTGATCCGCTGATGGCAGGTAGGGCAGGAGAAGGAGACGCGGAGCCGGCCGGTGGGGTCGGGGGAGAAGGCGTAGGGCGCCGTCGGCTGGACGGCGGAGACGTTCCGGCGGTCATGGGCGTAGCGGCGCCGCCCCGCCCAGCCGGCCCCGGTCAGCGGCGGCTGCTGCTCGTCCCGGCGGGCCAGGGCCATCCCCTTGACGTACGCGTCGTAGGCCTGCGGGCTGGTGAACCACACCGAGGGGTCCTCGCGGAAGAGCAGCGCCCGCTTGGCCAGGACGTACCCGAACTCCTCCGGGGTGAGGTAGCCGAGCTTCTGCGAGGAGACCGCGTCCTCCCGGAAGGCGTCCAGCAGCAGCCAGCCCGCGCCGAGATACGTCGTCACCGTGTCCGTCAGGATCTCGTTCTCCGCCGTGGTGGGGAAGGAGAGGTCCAGGCGGTGGAGGTACACGTGCGCCACCTCGTGGGCGAGCGCCGCGCCGATGTCCCTGCGGTGGGTGCGGAAACGGTCGTTCAGTTCCACGAAGTACTCGGGGCCCGCCGCCAGTTCGACGTTCGCCGCGTGGGTCATCTCCCGGAAGCCGACGATCAGCCGAGCGTCCGGCAGCCGGAGGTGCCGCACGATCTCCCGGGCCACCCGCTGCGCGCCCAAGTGCAGGTCGTCGGTGTCGCAGAAGGCCACGTCGGCCGGGGCCAGGCTGGTCGAGAAGGTCTGGACGGTGGCCCAGGACAACCGCTTGTACAGCGCCGTGACGGCGGCCCGCACCGTCTCCAGGTGCGGATAGCCGTGCTGGACCGGTCCGCCGTTCGCCACGTCCGCACCCCCAAAGACGCCGGAACTCCTCTCCACTGTAGGCGCGACGGGCGGCCGGTCACACGGGAAGGAAGCGGGGCGCGGGGCGGTCCGGGCCCGTCCCCTGCAGCTCCAGCACCCACACCTCGTTCTCGCCCTCCCGCACCACCGGGCCGGGCACGTACAGGGACCGCTGGGAGCCCACCGACCAGTAGCGCCCCAGGTCGAAGCCGTTGATCCAGACGAACCCGCGTGTCCGGCCGGGCAGCTCCAGCCGGGCGTCCCCCGCCCCGTGGAGCGTGACGGTGCCCCGGTACAGCCAGGAAGCGCCCTCCTGCGGCCATGCGCCGAACCGCACCGCGTCCACGCCGTCGTCGAACGCGCACAGATCCGGCCCACGCGCGCGTACCCCGCGACGGGCTCCTTGAGCCGCGGCTCCTCCTCGGTGAGCACCCCCGCCCGCTGCCCGTCGACGTACACCACCGCGAGGTCCCGCAGACCGCCCGGCGTCTCCAGGATGTCTCCCAAGGGCGCCCAGGCGTCCAGCGTCACCTGCGCCGGGTGGCCCAACGGGGCGGGCCGCGGCGGCAGTTCGGGCAGCGGCCCGGAGTGGTACGCGGCCAGCACCTCGCGGAAGCGCCAGAACTTCTCGGTCGGGCGGCCGTACTCGCCCACGGGGCGTCGTAGTCGTAGGAGGTCACGTCCGGCTCCAGCGGGCCCTCGTGCAGTTCGCCGCCGCCCCGGTCGGCGCCCGCCCAGCCGCCGAAACTCGTGCCGCCGTGCGCCATGCAGAGGTTCACCGACGCCCCGCACCCCAGGATCTCCCGCAGCGCCCCGGCGGCCTCGTCCGGGTCCCGTACGACATGCTCGCCGGCGTTCCGGATACCGCTCGTCACGCGTGCGCACGCGCGTGCCCGGCTCGCCCGTCACCCAGGGCGGCAGTCCGCCGTTCTCCCACTCGGCGCAGATGCAGGGGCCCGGCCGGACGATCGCCCACAGTCCGGCCTCCCGGACCGCGTCCAGGAACCGGCCGAGCGCCTGTGCCGCCAGTGCCCCTCGTGCGCCCGGAAGTAGTGCAGCGCCCCGGACAGCGGCCATACCGGCCGCCCGTCCAGCAGGAAGTCGGATTCCCTCACCGTGAACTCGCTCATGCGCCCCAGCCTCACCCCTTCCGGAGGCCCGCGCCATGGACGAAGATCGGCGCTGCCTGGACAAAGGTCCGCCGTCGCCGACGCCGGGAGGAGCGCCGATGTACCAGACCTGGATGCGGTTCTTCAGCCCCGGCCCCGCCCACCACCGGCTCGGTCTGGTCTGCCTCGGCGTCGGCCTCCAGCACGGCGCCCTGCCCACGGTCGGCCCGCGCACCCTCGACCACCACGTGGCCGTCGTGATCAGCGCGGGCCGCGGCTGGTACCGGTGCGCCGACGGCCGCCGTATCACCGTCACCGCGCCCGCGCTGCTCTGGCTCACCCCCGGTGTGCCCCACCACTACGCGCCCGATCCCGGCACCGGCTGGGACGAGGGCTTCGTGGACTTCGCCGGGCCCGCCGCCGCGACGTACACCGAGCTCGGCTACATCGAGCCCGAGCGGCCCGTCGTCCCGCTCTCCGACGCCTCCGGGCCCCGCGCGGTGATCGCCCGAGTCGCCCGTGCCGCCCGCCGCGGCAACCCGCTGCTGGAGGTGGAGACCGGCGCCGCCGTGCACGAGCTCCTTGTCGCCCTGCGCCGCGCCCGCGCCGACCTCGCCCCGGACGGCGACCAGGTGCTCCAGGCGCTCGCGCGGGACGCGTGCACGCCGATGAGCGTCGCCGACCACGCGCGCGTGCACGGCATGACCCCCGCCGAGCTGCGTGGCGCCGTGCGCCGGGCCGCCGGCTGCAGCCCCAAGGACTATCTGCTCGGGATCCGGCTCGGCCGTGCCAAGGAACTCCTCGCCGGCACCGAGCTGCCCGTCGCCGCCGTCGCCCGCCGCGTCGGCTACGACGACCCCGCGTACTTCTCCCGGCTGTTCACCCGCCGGGTGGGCCTCGCCCCGGTCCGCTTCCGCGCCCAGCAGGGCCGCGGCGTGCCGGGCGGCTGGAGCGACCGTGTACCGGACCCGGACGATCCGCCTGTGATCCACTCTCCGGACAGCCCGGAGGACGGGCCCGCGGAACCCATAGGCTGACGTGCATGACCACCAGCAACACCGGAAACGGTGACGCGGACCTCGAGGTCCGTCAGGAACTGGAGCGGCTGCGCGACAGCATCGACAACATCGACGCGGCCGTTGTCCACCTGCTCGCCGAGCGGTTCAAGGCCACCCAGCAGGTCGGCCGGCTCAAGGCCGTGCACCAGCTGCCGCCCGCCGACCCCGCGCGAGAGGCCCGCCAGATCGCGCGGCTGCGCCGCCTCGCCGAGAACGCCAAGCTCGACCCGGCCTTCGCCGAGAAGTTCCTGAACTTCATCATCGCCGAGGTCATCCGGCACCACGAGCGCATCGCCGAGGACACCGCCAACGGACAACAGACGAACGGCTGACCCCGACCGGGGGCGGCCGGCGCCGGCAGCGGTGAGGGACCCGACGGGGATGGTTGGGCGCGCGGGGGCGGACGGGGGCGGGCGCCGGTGGTGAGCCGGGTGGGCGGGGGCCCGACGGGAGCGGGTGTGGGTCGTCCAGGGGCGGGCGGGCGCGGACGTTCCAGGGAGCGGACGCGAACGGCCGGGAGCGGGCCGCGCGGCCACGAGTGGTCGGGAGCGGGCAGGAATGGTCGGGGGCGGGCGGAAAGCAACGCA
Organism: Streptomyces sp. NPDC001093; assembly: GCF_040298985.1. NCBI lineage: Bacteria > Bacillati > Actinomycetota > Actinomycetes > Kitasatosporales > Streptomycetaceae > Streptomyces > Streptomyces sp. NPDC001093. The sequence goes on from NZ_JBEPBF010000122.1 coordinate 27,521, forward strand.
GTCCGGCCGCGTTCAGTCGGTGGCGGGAGGGGCGAGGGAGCGGACGGAGACGACCGGGACCGCGGCGCGGGCCGGGGCGGCGAGCCGGACATATGCCGTGAAGCCGTCCACCCCCTGTGCGCTGTCAGTGCGATCAGGCAGCATGGCCGCATGTCCGCACTCACGCGCGATGAAGCGCAGCTCCGAGCACAGTTCCTCGACGTCCACCGCTACACGGTCGAGCTGGACCTCACGACCGGGGACGAGACCTTCGACTCCCGCACCGTGATCCGGTTCATCGCGCGGTCCGCCGGGGACACGTTCGTGGAGCTGAGGCCCGCCGAGTTGCGCGCGGTCACGCTCGACGGGGAGCCCCTCGACCCCGAGTCGCTCGACGACGGCCGGCTGCCGCTGAAGAACCTCTCCGCCGGGGAGCACGAGCTGCGCGTCGACGCGGCCATGCGCTACTCCCGCACCGGCGAGGGCATGCACCGCTTCACCGACCCGAGCGACGGCGAGACGTACGTCTACACGCAGATGTTCATGGACGACGTCCAGCGCGTCTTCGCCGCCTTCGACCAGCCCGACCTGAAGGCCGTGTTCGAGGTCTCCGTCAGGGCGCCCGAGGGCTGGACCGTGCTCGCCAACGGCATCACCGAGCGGCGCGACGACGGCGTCTGGCAGGCGGCGCCCACCCCGCTGATCTCCACCTACCTGGTCGCCGTGGCCGCGGGCCCCTGGCACTCGGTGCGCACGGAGCACCGCGGGCTGCCCTTCGGCATCCACTGCCGCCGCTCCCTCGCGCCCCACCTGGAGGCCGACGCCGAGGAGATCCTCGACGTCACGCGCGCGTGCTTCGACCGCTACCACGAGAAGTTCGCGGAGCCGTACCCCTTCGACTCCTACGACCAGGCGTTCGTCCCCGAGTTCAACGCGGGCGCCATGGAGAACCCGGGCCTGGTCACCTTCCGCGACGAGTTCGTCTACCGCTCCGCCGTCACCGACAGCGAGCGGGAGACCCGCGCCATGGTCATCGCGCACGAGATGGCCCACATGTGGTTCGGCGACCTCGTCACCCTCAAGTGGTGGGACGACATCTGGCTGAACGAGTCCTTCGCCGAGTACATGGGCTACCAGACCACCGCCGAGGCCACCCGCTTCACCGGCCCCTGGACCGAGTTCGGCGTCACCCGCAAGGCCTGGGGCTACGACGCCGACCAGCGCCCCACCACCCACCCGGTCGCCCCCGAGAAGGTCGACGACACGGCCTCCGCGCTGCTCAACTTCGACGGCATCTCCTACGCCAAGGGCGCCTCCGCCCTGCGCCAACTGGCCGTCTGGCTCGGCGAGAAGGACTTCCTCGCCGGCATCAACACCCACTTCGCCCGCCACAGGTTCGGCAACGCCACCCTCGCCGACTTCATCGACTCCCTGGCCTCCGCCACCGAGCGCGACGTGCCTGCCTGGGCCGACGGCTGGCTGCGCACCACCGGCGTGGACACGCTCACCCCCCGCCTCACCACCGCCGACGGCGCCTGCACCCTGACCGTCGACCGCGTGGGCAGCCGCCCGCACCGCCTCACCGTGGGCCTGTACGACCACGACGTCGCCGACGACGGCCGGCTGGTGCTGCGCGAGCGCCTCGACCTCGACGTCCCGCAGAGCGCCCCGCAGCCCATCGGCAGGCGCCCCGCGCTGCTCGTGCCCAACGACGGCGACCTCACCTACGCCAAGGTCCGCTTCGACGCCGAGTCCTTCGACACGGTCCGCGCCGGCCTGTCGGGCCTCCCCGACCCGCTCACCCGCGCGGTCGTCTGGAACGCCCTCAGGGACGCCGTACGCGACGCCGAACTGGCGCCCGCCGCCTACCTGGAGACGGCCCGCGCCCACCTCCCGCGCGAGACCGACCTCGCCCTGGTGCAGGGCGTCCTCGCCTTCGCCTCCGGCCAGATCGCCACCCAGTACCTGAAGCCCGAGGACCGCCCGGCCGCCCTGTCGGCCCTCACCGCCCTCTGCCGCGACCTGCTGCGGCGCACCGAGGACGGCGACCACCCCGGCCTGCGCCTGATCGCCGTACGGCACCTGATCGGCGTGGCCGCCCACCCGGACACCATCGCCGCCTGGCTCGCCGACGGCACGGTGCCCGGCGGGCCGGAACTCGACCCCGAGCTGCGCTGGCGCATCCTCGGCCGGCTCGCCGTGCTCGGTGCCACCGACGAGGCCGCCATCGCCGCCGAGCTGGAGCGCGACCCGAGCGCCACCGGCCAGGAGGGCGCCGCCCGCTGCCGTGCGGCCCTGCCCGACCCGGAGGCCAAGCGGACGGCCTGGGAGGCGATGTTCGCCGGCGACGACCTGTCCAACTACCTCTTCACGGCCACCGCCCAGGGCTTCTGGCAGCCCGAACAGGCCGATCTGGTACGGGAGTACGTGCCGCGCTTCTACGAGGACGCCGTCGCCGTCGGTGCGCGGCGCGGACCCGCCATGGCGGTCGCCGCCGGCCGCTGGGCCTTCCCGGCCCATGCCGTCGACACGGAGAACCTGCGGCTCGGCGAGGCCTGTCTGCGCGAGGCCGACCCCACCCCGGCCCTGCGCCGCACCCTCGCCGACCGCCTCGACGACCTGGCCCGCGCCCTGCGGGTGCGCGACGAGCAGGAGGAACCGGCGGCACAGTGAGCACGGGTGGAGTAGGTCCGACGGCCTAGGGCGCGGCTGGTCCCTGGCGACGATGCGGCGGCCCGGACGGCCTTCCTAGGCTCGAGCTGTCAGCAACGATCAGCCGAGCCCTGGGAGGCACCCTCCATGATCGTAGTGACCGGCGCGACCGGCAACGTCGGCCGTGCCCTCGTCGACCGACTCCTCGCTGCGGGCCGGCCCGTGCGGGCGCTCACCCGCGACCCGCAGCGGGCCGCCCTGCCCGAGGGCGCCGAGGTGGTCCGGTTCCAACCGGACGACCCGGCCGCCCTGTTCGGCGGGGCGACGGCCCTCTTCCTGTACGCCCAGGCCGGCACGGCCGACCTCCTGGCGGCCGCCCGCGCCCACGGGGTGCGGCATGTCGTGCTGCTCTCCAGCGGCATCGTCCAGGAGGGTGCCGACGAGACCCACCCCATCCACGTCCTGCACGCCACCGCGGAACAGCAGATCCGCGACAGCGGGCTCGACTGGACCTTCCTGCGCCCGAACGCCTTCGCCACCAACGCCCTGCAGTGGGTGCCGCAGATCCGCGCCGGCAACGCCATCCGGGGCGTGTTCGCGGACGGGCTCTCCGCACCCATCCACGAGGACGACATCGCGGCCGTCGCCGAGCGGGTCCTGCTCGACGGCGGGCACGAGGGCGCCGTGCACCGGCTGACCGGACCCGAGGCGATCAGCAACGCCGGGCAGCTCGCGGCGATCGGCGAGGCCCTCGGCAGGGAGCTGACGTTCGTGGAGACCGACCCCCGCGAGGCGGGACCGGAGCTGTTCCCGCACGTCCCGCCGTACATGCTGGAGCGGCTGCTGCGGACCTTCGAGGAGTCGGTCGGTGTGCCGCCGGAGATCACCGACACCGTGCAGAAGGTCACCGGCACCCCGGCCCGCACGTTCGCCCGGTGGGCGCGGGATCACGCGGACGACTTCGGCGCAAGGGCCTGATCGCTCCGCCTCCGCGTACCCACTTTCGGGTTCCGGTCGTTGGGCTTTCGGGACACACGGGGTTCTTCCCGTACAAGGTGGAAGCCCAAGGGTCCGTAAAGGCCGGAATGCCGGGGCGTTCCGCGAGTGGAGGGGCAGCCGATGAGCGGTGAGGAAGCTCTGCGTACGCCGCCCCTCGCCTCGGGTCGCCGCTGATGGACCCGATGCTCGACGAATTCCGGGCGATCGCAGCGGAGTTGGAGTACGGCGCGCCGAGCATTCCGATCGTGTCGACCCTGAC
>NZ_JBEPBF010000123.1:0-31213 GCF_040298985.1 Streptomyces sp. NPDC001093
GCCGCCTGCGCCTCGGCGATTCCGCAGGAGACCCGCGCCGCACGCAACAGCGCCTCGCCCGGCTGCCGTCCGGCGCGCACCTCCCCGGCGAGCGCCCCGCACAGGGCGATCACCGCGTCCGCCCGCCCCTCCCGGACCTGCCGGGCCTGCCGGGCCAGCCGCACCCGGCGCAGCACCGGCACCCCGGCCGCCCCCGCGACGACCGGAATCACCGAGGCCCCCAGCAGCCCCAGCAGCAGGCCGGCCGCCGGCGCCCACCACTCGACTCCCAACCGTCCGCGCAGCCTTCGCAGTTCCGTTAGGGCCCGGTCCCAGGAGGGTGGGCCGCTCGTCACCGCTCCGCCGCCCGCGAGCAGCAGTCGCGCCCGCCGCATTCCGTAGTGCCGCCCGCTCAGCAGCCAGGCCAGCGCGCCGAGACAGATCAGCGCCGCGCCCATGGACGTCTCACCGATCCCGCCGATCACTTCCGTCACCTCTCTCACTCGCCCTCTCGGTCGCTCTCTCGCCGGTCTGTCTCACTGAGCCTCGAACTCGTCATCCGCACCGAGCAGTTGGCGCAGCCGCTCCCAGCCCCGCTCCCGTACGAAGGCCCGCTCGCCCCGGCGCAGCGCCGGCACCGTCCGGACCAGCCCCGTGGCGTCCCGCTCCAGCACGTGCACCTCGGCGATCCGGCGCCGCCCGGACCGGTCCCGTACGAGGTGCAGGACCACGGAGAGCGCGGCCGCGAGCTGGCTGTGCAGCGCGGCCCGGTCGAGCCCGGCGGCCGTGGCCAAGGCCTCCAGGCGGGCGGGGACGTCTCCGGCGGCGTTGGCATGGACGGTGCAACAGCCGCCCTCATGGCCCGTGTTGAGGGCTGCGAGCAGGTGCACGACCTCGGGTCCGCGGACCTCTCCGACGACCAGCCGGTCGGGCCGCATCCGCAGCGCCTGCCGGACGAGGTCCTCCAGGGTGACCAGGCCCGCGCCCTCCTGGTTGGCGGGCCGGGTCTCCAGCCGGACGACATGCGGGTGGTCCGGGCGCAGTTCGGCCGAGTCCTCGGCGAGCACGATCCGCTCACCCGCCCCGACCAGCCCCAGCAGGGCGCTGAGCAGGGTCGTCTTGCCGCTTCCGGTGCCGCCGCTGACGAGGAAGGACAGCCGGGCCGTGAGCAGCGCCCGCAGGATGCGGTCGCCGCCGGGCGGCACCGTGCCTGCCTCGACCAGTTCCTCCAGCGTGAACGCCCGGGGCCGTACGACCCGCAGGGCCAGGCAGGTGCAGCCGACGGCGACCGGCGGCAGCACCGCGTGCAGGCGGGTGCCGTCGGGCAGCCGCGCGTCCGCCCACGGCCGGGCGTCGTCCAGCCGGCGTCCGGCCACCGCGGCCAGTCGCTGCGCGAGGCGTCGTACGGCCGCCGCGTCGGGGAAGGTCACCGGGGTCAGCTCCAGGCCGCCGCCGCGGTCGACCCACACCCGGTCGGGAGCGGACACCAGGACGTCGGTGACGTCCGGGTCGGCGAGCAGCGGCTCCAGGGGGCCGGTGCCGACGAGTTCGGACCTCAGCTGCCGGGCCGCGCCGAGGACTTCGGCGTCGCCGAGCACCCGGCCCTGTTCGCGCAGGGCCTGGGCCACGCGCGCGGGGGTGGGTTCCGCGCCGCTCTCGGCCAGCCGGCGCCGGACGCCGTCGAGCAGGGCCGCGCCGTCCGCGCGGTCGAGTCCGGGGAGGGTCATCGGCTGCCTCCGGCCTCGGCCAGCGCGCGCTCCCAGAAGTTCGTACAGAAGCGGGCGAGCGGGCCGCGTCCGGTCGCGCCAGGGGGTTTCGCGCCGCCCCGCGGGCCCAGCAGCGGCGGGTCGACCGGTACCTCGCCGGCCAGCGGCAGGCCGAGCAACCGAGCCACCTCCTGGTCGTCCAGGCCCGGCGCGTACGGCCCGCGTACCACCACGCGCAGGTCGCGGACGACCATGCCGACGGCGGAGGCGACCCGACCGGCGGCCGCGACCGCACGCAGTTCGGCGGGGACGACGAGCAGTGCCAGGTCGAGCTGGGCGAGGACTTCGGCGACCCCATCGTCGAGGCGGCGGGGCAGGTCCACCACGACCGTGCCACCGCGTCGGCGGGCCGCGGCGAGGACCGCGCGCACCGCCTGCGGCGGGACGGCGACGCAGTCCCCGCGGTCCCAGCTCAGCACGCGCAGGGAGTGCAATTCGGGCAGCGACCCCTCCAGGGCGCCGCCGCCGACGCGGCCGCGCGAGGCGGCGAAGGCGGGCCAGCGCAGTCCGTCGACGCTCTCGCCGCCGAGGAGTACGTCGAGTCCGCCGCCGAGCGGATCGGCGTCCACGAGGAGGGTGCGCAGTCCCTCGCGCGCGGAGGTGACGGCGAGCGCGCACGCGAGCGTGGAAGCGCCGGCCCCGCCCCGGCCGCCGATCACCCCGACGGTGAGGGCCGGGCGGCCGACTCCCTCGGCGACGTCGGCGATGCGGTCGACCAGCCACTGCTCGCCGTCGGGAAGCATCAGGACGTGGTCGGCACCGATCTCCACGGCGCGTTTCCACACCCCCGGGTCGTCCTGGTCACGGCCGACCAGCACCACTCCGCGCCGGCGCGTGGCCCCGCCGACCCGGCGGACGGCGTCGTCGCCGACCAGCACCAGCGGGGCCAGCTCCCAGCCGTCGCCGTGTTCGGGGACGCCGTGGTGGACCTCGGGTGTGGCGCCGGCGGCCGCGCACAGGCGCAGCAGGTCGTCCAGGAGTTCGGCGTCCTCGGTGACGATGAGCGGCCTGCCCGGCCGGTCCGGGGAGCCGGGCGGCGGGTCGTGGGTGACGGCTGCGGTCACGGGTGTTCCCCCTTCGCTGCGTGGGCCGCGCAGCCCCTGCGGCCACGCGATTCCCAAAGGTGTGAAGAACCGGCAAGCGGCCCCCCATATGCACGGCCGACAGAAACCGGCCATAGGCGCTCCGGCAATCGGAACCGGCCATGAACTCGCCGTGGCCGAGCGCGCTGGAATCACGGTGCAGCGGTCCGCGAAATCATGTGGATCTTGGTCGAAAACTGTGGACAAGTCAGGGGCTGTGAATATCGCCGTCACCCATACCGGTGACCTCTGTACCGATCCCTGTGCGACTTCCACAGAGCAGCGCGGCGATTACCCGGAGTAACGGATCACGGGCGCGCCGAAGCGGCGGCCGTGGCGGTGCCGTACCGACCCCGCGGTCGCGTGAACAATGAGGAGGAGGGTAGAAAACCCATCCGGACATGCGACGACCCCCGCCGGGGGGGAGAGCGGGGGTCGTCCCCACGGCCGACTCGGGGGGGGAGGAGTCGGACCGGGTTAGCACGGTCGCGAACGATCCGTGACTTCCATGGTGTACCCGAGAGCCCTCTCAGGCAAACCCACACGCCCCACCTTACGCCGAATGGTGGGCGCCTATGCTCAGGGGCGTGGAAAACCACTCCTTGCCCCGCGCGGCAGCCTTCTTTGACCTGGACAAGACGGTCATTGCGAAGTCGAGCACGCTCACCTTCAGCAAGTCCTTCTACCAAGGCGGGCTGATCAACCGCAGGGCCGCACTGCGCACCGCATATGCCCAGTTCGTCTTCCTGGCCGGCGGCCTGGATCACGACCAGATGGAGCGCATGCGCGAGTATCTGTCCACCCTGTGCCGCGGCTGGAACGTGCAGCAGGTGCGGGAGATCGTCGCCGAGACCCTGCACGACCTGATCGATCCGATCATCTACGACGAGGCCGCCTCCCTCATCGAGGAGCACCACACGGCCGGCCGGGACGTGGTGATCGTGTCGACCTCGGGCGCCGAGGTGGTCGAGCCCGTCGGCGAACTGCTCGGCGCCGACCGGGTGGTGGCCACCCGCATGGTCGTCGGCGAGGACGGCTGCTTCACCGGGGAGGTGGAGTACTACGCCTACGGCCCGACCAAGGCCGAGGCGATCCGGGAGCTGGCCGCGTCCGAGGGCTACGACCTCGACCGCTGCTACGCCTACAGCGACTCGGTGACCGATCTGCCCATGCTCCAAGCGGTCGGATACCCGCACGCGGTGAACCCGGACCGTGCCCTGCGTCGCGAGGCACTCGCGCGCGGGTGGCCGGTTCTGGAGTTCCGCCGGCCGGTCCCGCTGAAGAAGCGGCTGCCCTCGTTCTCCGTCCCGCCCCGCCCGGCGCTGGTCGCGGCGGCGGCCATAGGAGCGGCGGCCGCGACCGCCGGCCTCGTCTGGTACACCAGCCGGCGCCGGAGCACCGCCTGACCCGCGCCCGTTTCACTCCCGTTTGATACGGAAAGTAAAGAACCACAGGCAGGGGTTCCGCTTCCTCCCGGCTCGCGGTACAAAGACCTTAGGCCCGCGAGACCACAGGACATCCGAGAGGATCACCTACCACTACGCAGTTGGCCCACGGACCTCGCATGAACACCGGGCACCCACGCGACGTCGACCCGTCGATTACGGGCCAGCAGCACCAGGTGACGGGCAAAGTCCCCGACCTGATGGGCACATATCGAGGACGCTTGGTAACCCGGTGAGCGTGCCAGCGGCGGTACGAGACGACTCGTACCGCCGCAACCGTTTCAGGGACCGCTTCTCAGGCCGCTCCGCGCTGCAGCGCCTCGCACACCGCCGTCGACTCGCGCGCACCCAGTTCGATCGCCCGGCCGCAGTGCGCGATCCAGGCCGCCATGCCCTCGGGGGTGCCGGAGACGTATCCGTCCAGCGCCGCCAGATAGGAGGCGCGGCCCAGTTCGGCGTGGCCGACCTCGGCCGGGCAGATCGCCTTCGGGTCCAGGCCGCTGCCGATCAGCACGATCCGCTCGGCCGCGCGCGCGACCAGTCCGTTGTGGGACGCGAAGGGCCGTAGCGCGAGCAGCTCGCCGTGCACCACGGCGGCCGTGACCAGCGCGGGCGCGGACGACCCGGCGATGATCAGGTCCGCGAGCCCCTCCAGTCGGCCGGAGACCTCCGCCGCGTCCGGCAGCGGCAGCTCGAGCAGCGGTTCGTCCACCGTCTCGCCGGCCTGGCGCGGCCTGCCGACCTCGTCGTCGTTGCTCGCCGCGGCCACCAGGTGCAGCCGGGCCAGCACCCTGAGAGGCGACTGCCGCCAGATGGACAGCAGCTGCCCCGCCTCCGCCGACAGCCTGAGGGCCGCGCCCATGACGCGCGCCTCGGCATCGCCGCCGAAGTCGGTACGCCGCCGTACCTCCTCCAGGGCCCAGTCGGCCCCGGACAGCGCCGCGGAGCCGCGGGCAGCGCGCAGGGCCGCCTCGGAGGTGATCTCGGCGCTGCGGCGCCGCATGATCCGGTGCCCGTAGACCCGGTCCACGGCCTTGCGCACGGATTCCACGGAGTCGGCCACGCCGGGCAGCGAGCCCAGGGCCGCGAGCGGGTCGGCGTTCGCGCCTGTCGTACTCATGAGTACGACACTACGCACCCCGTCGGCCGACCCCTCGAAGGAGTGGTCTTCTTCACTTCCGCCTGACACGTACAGCTATGGACCGACTACGCTTGGTGAACATGAAAATTGCTTTCGTCGGGAAGGGCGGCAGCGGCAAGACCACGCTCTCCTCCCTCTTCATCCGCCACCTCGTGGCGGCCGGCGCCCCGGTGGTCGCCATCGACGCGGACATCAACCAGCACCTCGGGCCCGCACTCGGTCTCGACGAGGCGGAGGCCGCCGCGCTGCCCGCCATGGGCGAACGGCTGCCGCTGATCAAGGACCATCTGCGCGGCAGCAACCCGCGCATCGCCTCCGCCGCCACGATGATCAAGACGACCCCGCCCGGCGAGGGCTCGCGGCTGGTCCGGGTGCGGGAGCCGAATCCGGTCTACGACGCCTGCGCACGGCCGGTGGAACTCGATGGCGGCGCCGTCCGTTTGATGGTCACGGGCCCCTTCACGGACGCCGACCTGGGGGTCGCCTGCTACCACTCCAAGACGGGAGCGGTGGAGCTGTTCCTGAACCACCTCGTCGACGGCCCCGACGAGTACGTGGTGGTCGACATGACCGCCGGTTCGGACTCCTTCGCCTCCGGCATGTTCACCCGCTTCGACATGACGTTCCTCGTCGCCGAGCCGACCCGGAAGGGGGTCTCCGTCTATCGCCAGTACAAGGAGTACGCCCGCGACTTCGGCGTGGCCCTGAAGGTCGTCGGCAACAAGATCCAGGAACAGGACGACATCGACTTCCTGCGCGCGGAGGTCGGGGACGACCTGCTCGTGACCTTCGGCCGCTCGGACTGGGTGCGCGCCATGGAGAAGGGCCGGCCGCCCCGTTTCGATCTGCTGGAGGAGGCCAACGCCCGCGCCCTGCACACCCTGCAAGCCGCCACCGACGCCACCTACGAGCTGCGGGACTGGGAGCGCTACACGCGCCAGATGGTGCACTTCCACCTGAAGAACGCCGAAGCGTGGGGCAACGAGCGGACCGGGGCCGATCTGGCGGCGCAGGTCGACCCCGCCTTCGTGCTCGGCGAAAGCCTCGGCACGGAGGTCACAACCGCCGTGTGACACCTACGGCTTCGTGTGGCACTTGCGGCTTCGTGTGACGGCTATGGCCTACGGGCGGCGCCTACGACCTACGGGTGACGCCTACCGCGTGACCGCCGGCGCCCCGGGCACGCCCTTGGGCGCCGGGGCCGGGCGGCCGGAGAGGAAGGTCGCCCAGCCCTGCCGGGGTACCTCACCCACCTCCAGGGTGCGCAGCCTCTCCAGGGTCTTCGGGTCCTGGGCGTCCAGCCAGTCGACCAGCTGATGGAAGGAGACACAACGCACGTCGGGCTTGTTGCACACCTCCCTCACGGTGTCCTCGACGGCACGCATGTAGGTGCCGCCGTTCCAGGACTCGAAGTGGTTGCCGATGATCAGCGGGGCGCGGTTGCCGTCGTAGGCCCGGTAGAAGCCCTTGATCAGGCCGTCTCGCATCTGGTCGCCCCAGTAGTCGAACTTGTCCGGGTCGCCCTGGGTCTTGGTGCCGGACTGGTTGACCATGAAGTTGTAGTCCATGGTCAGCTGCTCAAAGGTGTGCCCGGGGAAGGGCACCAGTTGCATCGACAGGTCCCACAGGCCGTCCTTCTTCTTGGGCCAGACCTGGTTGTTCACCCCGCTGGAGTCATAGCGGAAGCCCAGCTGGCGAGCCGCCTTCATGAAGTTCTTCTGGCCCTCCAGGCAGGGGGTGCGGGCGCCGATCAGCTCCTTGTCGTAGTCGAAGGGCAGCGGGGCCGACCCCTTCATGCCGGTGTTGGTCTTCCAGGTCTTCACGAACTGCTTGGCCTGGGCGATCTCGCTCTTCCACTCGTCCACCGACCAGGTGCCGACCCCGCCGTCGGGCCCGCAGAAGTGGCCATTGAAGTGCGTGCCGATCTCATTGCCCTCGAGCCAGGCCAGCCGGGCCTGCTTGACGGTGTCGGCGATGCCCTTCTCGTCGTTGAAGCCGATGTCGGAGCTGCCCGGCTCATGCTGCGGCGGCTTGTACAGCTCGCGCTTCTCCTTCGGCAGCATGTACACACCGCTGAGGAAGTACGTCATGGTCGCGTGGTTCTCCTTGGCGACCTCGCGGAAGTGCGAGAACAGCTTCTGGCTGTCCTCGCCCGCGCCGTCCCAGGAGAACACGACGAACTGCGGGGGCTTCTGACCCGGCTTCAGCCGCTCGGGCCCGGGCAGATGCGGCTGAGAGCCGGTGTAGGCGGTGGATCCGTCACCGATCAGCCGGAGCACGCTCTGGGGCGCCGGGGCCGCCTTCTGCGGGCCGGGCGCTCCTTCCTTCGAACCGTGGGCGCCGGTCGCGCAACCGGCGAGCGACGAGGCACAGGCCGCGGCGACCATGGCGCCGACGGCGATCCTCTGGGTGGCGGCCATGTTCCGCCCACCTTCTTCCTTCTCTCAGGCAAAGGCCGACGAGGGCCGTTTTCTGGTGATGTGCCGGGCTTGGACCGGCAGTGCGGCCAAGGTCGCATGAGCCCGAGAAGGAATTAGTACGACAAGCCGATCAAATGATTAGTTCACCCATGCAAGGGATTGACTGGTCCATTTGCCACGAAAAGTTATGCATGTCCTTTGCGGAGGTTTACGGTTCCTTTACCAAGCGTTGCTCCATCCCGCCGCCCCGGAGGAGACGGGACCATGTCTGCCTGCGCACCCCCGCACACCCAGCGCCCACACCCGGACCCGCACCCGCCGCACGGCCCACCGCCGAGCCGCCGGCCCCGCTCCCCCGTGGCGGGCGCCGACCTGTCGGCGGCCGTCGCGGTCTTCCTGATCGCTCTGCCCCTGTCCCTCGGCATCGCCCTGGCCACCGGTGCCCCGCTCCAGGCCGGCCTCGTCGCCGCCGCCGTGGGCGGAATCGTCGCCGGCCGGCTCGGCGGCTGCCCGCTCCAGGTCAGCGGCCCGGCCGCCGGACTCACGGTGGTCACCGCCGACCTGATCCACCGCTACGGCTGGCGGGCGACCTGCGGCATCACCGTCCTCGCCGGAGCCGCCCAACTCGGCCTCGGCTGCCTGCGGGTGGCACGCGGCGCGCTCGCGGTCAGCCCGGCGGTGGTGCACGGCATGCTCGCCGGTATCGGCATCACCATCGCCGTCGCCCAGCTGCACATCGTCCTCGGCGGCAGCCCCGACAGCTCCGTCCTCACCAACCTGCGGGCGCTGCCCGCGCAGCTGGCCCACCTGCATCCGGCCGCCGTCTCGATGAGCGCGCTGACGCTCGCCCTGCTGCTGGCCCTGCTGCTGGCCTGGCCACGCCTGCCCGGCCGCGCCGGCCGGATGCTCGGACGCGTACCGGCCGCCCTCGTCGCCGTCGCCGGGGCCACCGCCACGGCGGCCCTCACCGGCCTGGCCCTGCCCAGAGCCGACCTGCCGTCCTGGCGCAGTCACGCCCTGGCCGGGCTGCCCGAGGGCCCGGTGCTGGGCCTGGCCGCCGCCGTGCTCACCACCACCCTGGTGTGCAGCGTGCAGTCGCTGCTCGGCGCGGTGGCCGTGGACAAGCTGGTCGCGGCCCGACCCGACCCGCTCCCTCGGGCCGGCCGCTCCCACCTGGACCGGGAGCTGCTGGGCCAGGGCGCCGCCAACGTGGTCTCCGGGGCACTCGGCGGACTGCCGGTGGCCGGGGTGGCCGTGCGCAGTACCGCCAATGTGAACTCGGGTGCCGTGAGCCGGAACTCCACGATGCTGCACGGCGTTCTCGTAGTAGTCGCCGCGCTGCTGATGGTCCCGGCCCTGGAGGAGATCCCGCTCGCCTCCCTCGCCGCCCTGGTCATGGCCATCGGTATCCAGATGGTGTCCCTGCACCACATCCGCACGGTGACGCGCCACCGCGAAGTGCCGGTCTACGCCGCGACCACACTCGGCGTGGTGCTCCTCGGCGTCCTGCAGGGCGTGCTCCTCGGGGTCGCCGTGGCGGTCGCCGTCGCCCTGCACCGCCTCGCCCGCACCCGCATCACCCATGACGAGAAGGGGGAAGTCCATTACGTAAGGATCCGAGGTCAGTTGACCTTCCTCGCGGTGCCCCGGCTCAGCCGGTTCCTGCATCTCGTACCCCAAGGCGCCCACGCCGTCGTGGAGTTGGACGGTTCGTTCATGGACCACGCGGCGTACGAGTCACTGCAGGACTGGCGCAGCTCCCACACCGCGCGCGGCGGTACGGCCGAACTGCCGGGCCGACGCGGCGGAATCGGGATCGCCGAGCCGCCCCCGACCACCGAGCCGAGCCCAACCGCAAAGCAAACCGCGCCCACCGATGCGCCCCAGACCGCCGGGCCAACCCCGTACGCCGGACCGGCCCTTACCGCCGGGCCAACCCCGTACGCCGGACCGACCCCTGCCGCCACGCAGACCCCGCCTACCGGACCGAGCCCCTCCACTTCCACCGGGCCCGCCCCGTCCGCCGCCTGCCGGTGCCGGCCCTGGACGCCCTGGCGCACTCACCAGGCCTGCTTCCCGGAGGCCGTCGCCGCCCCCGACGGACGGGAGGCCGGACATGAACTGGTCAGTGGGATCGGCTCGTTCCAGCGCAACACCGCACCGCTGGTGCGGGAGGAGCTGGCGCGGCTCGCCCGGGAGGGCCAGCGGCCCGCGCAGCTCTTCCTCACCTGTGCGGACTCCCGGCTCGTCACGTCGATGATCACCGCCAGTGGTCCCGGCGACCTGTTCGTCGTCCGCAACATCGGCAACCTGGTGCCGATGCCGGGCGAGGAGCACGGCGACGAGTCGGTGGCGGCCGCCGTCGAGTACGCCGTGGACGTACTGAAGGTGCGGTCCATCACGGTGTGCGGGCACTCCGGGTGCGGGGCGATGCAGGCGCTGCTGAGCGCCGGGCCCGGGGGTACTGCGACGCCGCTGAGGCGGTGGCTCCGGCACGGCCTACCGAGCCTGGCCCGGATGGCCGACGACCGGCGCACCCGGCCACGGCTGGCCGGGCGGGCACCAGCCGACACGGTGGAGCAGCTGTGCCTGACCAACGTGGTCCAGCAGCTGGAGCACCTGCGGGCGCACGCCCCGGTGGCCCGGGCGTTGGCCGGGGGCCGGCTGGCGCTGCACGGGATGTACTTCCACGTGGGCGAGGCGCAGGCGTATCTGCTCGGTCGAAGCGGGACGGTGTTCGAGGACGTGAGAGAGGGCGGGAGAGAGGACGGGAGCGCTACGGAAGAGTTGCGCAGTCCGTTGTGAACGATCACCCCGAGACAGGTCTAAACCAATTTGGCCGCGGACTCTTGTCACCGGACCCCCGCGTCTGATGAGCTGTGGCCTGGGACACAACGGACACCCTTCGAAAGGGAGATGTCGTGAGTAACGAAAGCCTGGCCAACCTGCTCAAGGAAGAACGCAGGTTCGCGCCCCCCGCCGACCTGGCCGCGCATGCCAACGTCACCGCGGAGGCGTATGCACAGGCCAAGGCTGACAGGCTCGGCTTCTGGGCCGAGCAGGCCCGTCGGCTGACCTGGGCCAAGGAACCGACCGAGACGCTGGACTGGTCGAACCCGCCGTTCGCGAAGTGGTTCAAGGACGGCGAGTTGAACGTCGCCTACAACTGCGTGGACCGGCATGTGGAGGCAGGGCACGGGGACCGTGTCGCCATCCACTTCGAGGGCGAGCCCGGCGACAGCCGCTCGATCACCTACGCCGAGCTGAAGGACGAGGTCTCCAAGGCGGCCAACGCCCTGCTGGAGCTGGGCGTCCGCAAGGGCGACCGGATCGCCATCTACATGCCGATGATCCCGGAGACCGCGATCGCGATGCTGGCCTCGGCCCGGATCGGCGCCGCGCACTCGGTCGTCTTCGGCGGCTTCTCGGCGGACGCGCTCGCCACCCGCATCCAGGACGCGGACGCCAAGGTCGTCATCACCGCCGACGGCGGCTACCGGCGGGGCAAGCCGTCCGCCCTCAAGCCCGCCGTGGACGAGGCGATCGGCAAGGTCGACAACGTCGAGCACGTGCTCGTGGTGCGCCGTACCGGCCAGGACGTGGCGTGGACCGAGGGCCGGGACGTGTGGTGGCACGAGCTCGTCGAGCGGCAGTCCGCCGAGCACACCCCGGAGGCGTTCGAGGCGGAACACCCGCTGTTCATCCTCTACACCTCCGGCACGACCGGGAAGCCGAAGGGCATCCTGCACACCTCCGGCGGCTACCTCACCCAGACGGCGTACACCCACTGGGCGGTCTTCGACCTCAAGCCGGAGACGGACGTGTACTGGTGCACGGCCGACGTCGGCTGGGTCACCGGCCACTCGTACATCGTGTACGGCCCGCTGGCCAACGGCGCGACCCAGGTCATGTACGAGGGCACGCCGGACACCCCGCACCAGGGCCGGTTCTGGGAGATCGTGCAGAAGTACAAGGTCACGATCCTCTACACGGCGCCGACGGCGATCCGGACGTTCATGAAGTGGGGCGACGACATCCCCGCCAAGTTCGACCTGTCCTCCCTGCGCGTCCTCGGCTCGGTCGGCGAGCCCATCAACCCCGAGGCGTGGATCTGGTACCGCAAGAACATCGGCGCGGACGCCACGCCCGTGGTGGACACCTGGTGGCAGACCGAGACCGGCGCGATGATGATCTCGCCGCTGCCCGGCGTCACCACCGCCAAGCCCGGCTCCGCGCAGACGCCGTTGCCCGGCATCAGCGCGACCGTCGTCGACGACGAGGCGAACGAGGTGCCCGACGGCGGCGGTGGCTACCTGGTGCTGACCGAGCCGTGGCCGTCGATGCTGCGCACCATCTGGGGCGACGACCAGCGGTTCATCGACACCTACTGGTCCCGCTTCGAGGGCAGGTACTTCGCCGGTGACGGCGCGAAGAAGGACGACGACGGCGACATCTGGCTGCTGGGCCGGGTCGACGACGTGATGCTCGTGTCCGGGCACAACATCTCCACCACCGAGGTGGAGTCGGCGCTCGTCTCCCACCCCTCGGTCGCCGAGGCGGCCGTCGTCGGTGCCGCCGACGAGACCACCGGCCAGGCGATCGTCGCGTTCGTGATCCTGCGCGGTACGGCCGCGGAGACCGAGGCGCTCGTCGGCGAGCTGCGCGACCACGTGGGCGCCACGCTCGGCCCGATCGCCAAGCCCAAGCGGATCCTGCCGGTGGCCGAGCTGCCCAAGACCCGCTCCGGCAAGATCATGCGCCGTCTGCTGCGGGACGTGGCCGAGAACCGCCAGCTCGGTGACGTCACCACGCTGACCGACAGCACGGTCATGGACCTCATCCAGGCCAAGCTGCCTGCGGCGTCCAGCGAGGACTAGGCGCAACGACGGCAAGGGCGCCCGGTGATGACACCGGGCGCCCTTTTTCGTTCGTCTCACTAACCTCTGGCGTCAAAATACAGTAAAATGGCGACTTCAGGGTGTGCCGGGAAGTCTGGTCGGCGACGCCGTCGGCGACCCCGCGCGACGGCGTGATCATCGCCGTACGACCCGGAGGTCCCCGCCGTGGCCGCGCCCAGCACCCGTAAAGCCCCCCGGAAGGCACTCGGACGCCTCTCCCTGCCCGAGCGGGCCTTCGTCGTGGACGCGCTGCGGACCGAGACCGTCGGCGGTGTCCTGCTGCTGCTCGCCGCCGTGACGGCGCTGATCTGGGCGAACGTCCCCGCCCTGCACCACAGCTACGAGTCCGTCAGCCACTTCCGCCTCGGCCCCGGCGCGCTCGGCCTGGACCTCTCGGTGGCGCACTGGGCCGCCGACGGCCTCCTCGCGGTGTTCTTCTTCGTCGCCGGCATCGAGCTCAAGCGCGAGCTGGTCGCCGGGGACCTGCGCGACCCCGCAGCGGCCGTCCTGCCCGTGGTGGCCGCGCTGTGCGGCATGGCCGTACCCGCGCTCGTCTACACCCTCACCAACCTCACCGGGCACGGCTCGGCACAGGGCTGGGCGGTGCCCACCGCCACCGACATCGCCTTCGCGCTCGCCGTCCTCGCGGTCATCGGCACCTCCCTCCCCAGCACCCTGCGCGCCTTCCTGCTCACCCTCGCCGTGGTCGACGACCTCTTCGCGATCCTGATCATCGCGGTCTTCTTCACCGACCGGCTGAACTTCGCCGCGCTCGGCGGGGCCGCCGCCGCACTGGCGGTCTTCTGGCTGCTGCTGCGCAAGGGCGTACGCGGCTGGTACGTGTACGTGCCGCTCGCCGTGGTGATCTGGGCGCTGATGTACAACAGCGGCGTGCACGCGACCATCGCCGGTGTGGCGATGGGCCTGATGCTGCGCTGCACCACCCACGAGGGTGAGCAGCACTCGCCGGGAGAGCACATCGAGCACCTGGTGCGGCCCCTGTCCGCCGGGCTCGCCGTGCCGATGTTCGCGCTGTTCAGCGCCGGGGTGACGGTCTCCGGCGGGGCGCTCGGGGACGTGTTCACCAAGCCGCAGACGCTCGGCGTGGTGCTCGGGCTGCTCGTCGGCAAGGCACTCGGCATCTTCGGCGGCACCTGGCTGACCGTCCGCTTCACCCGCGCCTCCCTCAGCGAGGACCTCGCCTGGGCCGACGTCTTCGCGGTGGCCACCCTCGCCGGCATCGGCTTCACCGTCTCCCTGCTCATCGGCGAACTCGCCTTCGCCGGCGACCCCCTCCTCACCGACGAGGTCAAGGCGGCCGTCCTCACCGGATCGCTCCTCGCGGCGCTGTGCGCGACGGTGCTGCTGAAGATGCGCAACGCCCGTTACCGCAGGCTGTGCGAGGAGGAGGAGCGCGACGAGGACCTCGACGGCATCCCGGACGTCTACGAGCAGGACGAGCCGGCCTACCACCTGCGCATGGCCGAGATCCACGAGCGCAAGGCCGCCGAACACCGGCGGATCGCCGCCGAGAAGAGCGCCGCGGCGCGCCACGGGCTTCAGGAAGTGCCGGGCGGGGCAGGCGAGGAGGACGACCGTCGGGCATGATCTGACGAGACGGTACAAAACAAGACGGCCACACGAGCGGGCCCGCCGGCCGCGTACGACAGCGCTACGACGGCAGTACGACAGCGGTACGACGGCACGGCACGCCCACGGCACGAGAGACCTCGCAAGGGAGAACGCGATGAGCGCACCCGACGGCAGCCCGGTCGGCGCCGAACGCAGCATCGGCCAGCTGTTCGCCTCGGCGACGACCGAATTGTCGGCGCTGGTGCACGACGAGATCGCCCTGGCCAAGGCCCAGCTGAAGCAGGACGTGAGGCGCGGCGCGGTCAGCGGCGGCGCGTTCTCGATGGCGGGCATGGTGCTGCTGTTCTCCCTGCCGATGCTCAACTTCGCCCTCGCCTACGGCATCCGGACCTGGAGCGGCTGGAACCTGGCGATCTGCTTCGTGCTGTCCTTCGCGGCCAACGTGCTGGTCGCCGGTCTCCTCGCACTGATCGGCACAGTGTTCGCGAAGAAGGCCAAGAAGAGCCAGGGTCCGCAGAAGGTGGCCGCCTCGGTGAAGGAGACGGCGGGCGTGCTGCAGAACGCCAAGCCGCACCCGCGCGCGGAGCTGCCCGAGGACCGGGCCCCCGCGGCCATCGAGACTGTGGCACGCTCGTCGTCATGACGGACCCCGCCCCCTCGGTCGTACGGATCGAAGGTCCCTGGACCCACAAGGACGTCGCCGCCAACGGCGCGCGCTTCCACATCGCCGAGCTCGGCGACGGCCCCCTGGTCCTGCTGCTGCACGGCTTCCCGCAGTTCTGGTGGACCTGGCGGCACCAGCTGGTCGCGCTCGCGGACGCGGGCTACCGGGCGGTGGCGATGGACCTGCGGGGCGTCGGCGGCAGTGACCGCACGCCCCGCGGGTACGACCCGGCCAACCTCGCGCTCGACGTCACCGGCGTGATCCGCTCGCTCGGCGAACCGGACGCGGCGCTGGTCGGCCACGACCTGGGCGGCTATCTGGCGTGGACGGCGGCGGCGATGCGGCCCAAGCTCGTACGGCGGCTCGCGGTCGTCTCGATGCCGCATCCGCGGCGCTGGCGCGCGGCGATGCTGCGGGACGCCCGGCAGACGGCCGCCAACTCCTACATCTGGGGTTTCCAGCGGCCGTGGCTTCCGGAGCGTCAACTCGCCGCGGACGGCGGTGCCTTGGCGGGCCGGCTGATCCGGGAGTGGTCCGGGCCGCAGCCGCCGGAGGAGGCGGCGGTGGAGACCTATCAGCGGGCCATGTGCATCCCGTCGACGGCGCACTGCTCGATCGAGCCGTACCGCTGGCTGGTGCGCTCGCTGGCCCGCCCGGACGGCATCCAGTTCAACCGCAGGATGAAGCGGCCGGTGCGGGTGCCCACGCTCCATCTGCACGGCTCGCTGGACCCGGTGACACGTACCCGCAGCGCGGCGGGATCGGGCGAGTACGTCGAAGCGCCGTACCGCTGGCGCCTGTTCGACGGCCTCGGCCACTTCCCGCACGAGGAGGACCCCGCCGCCTTCTCCACGGAGCTCGTCAACTGGCTGAAGGATCCCGAGCCGGACCGGTGACGGTCACCCGTACCGGTGACGGACACCGGTGACCGTGCGGTGACGGTTCGATGCGTGGAGTATCCGGTTCCTGGACAGTTGTCCCTCGAACGGCCACATGCCTGCCGCATACGCCAATTGGGCGGCGCTCAGGCGGTTATCGACCATCGGGCAGGGGCACACGTCGGGGTATGGGCTGGACGCACGACTACAGTGACGCACCCCGCAACCGCCGCTCCGCCGCCGGTGTGGGCGCGCCTCAGCGAGGCAACCCGCAACTCGCCGAAGGGGACCTCCGCGTGGGGATCCCGCGCATCCTGCGCCGCCGGGCCCGCTGGGTCTCGGTGCGTCTGCGCCACCCGCGCGGCTGAACGGCGCCCCGGCCGGCGGGGCTCACAGTGCGCAGCTGTCCGTACCGACCTGCTCGTTCGCCGTACGTCCCCGCTGGATGTCGGGCTGGATCTCGTCCGCCGTGAGGGCGTAACCGGTCTGGGCGTCGTCGAGGGACTTGGCGAACACCACGCCGTAGACGTGGCCGTCCGGGGTGAGCAGCGGGCCGCCCGAGTTGCCCTGGCGGACGGTGGTGTACAGCGAGTAGACGTCGCGGCGGACGGTGCCGCGGTGGTAGATGTCCGGGCCGTTGGCCGTGATGCGCCCGCGCACGCGCGCGGCGCGCACGTCGTACGAGCCGTTCTCCGGGAAGCCCGCGACGATCGCGCCGTCGCCGCCGGCCGCGTCCTGCCCGGAGAACCGCAGGGCGCTCGCCTTCAGGTCGGGTACGTCGAGCACGGCGATGTCGCGCTTCCAGTCGTACAGGACCACCTTGGCGTCGTACTTGCGGCCCTCGCCGCCTATCTGCACGGTGGGCGCGTCGACGCCGCCCACGACGTGTGCGTTGGTCATGACCCGGCGGCCCGCGAAGACGAAGCCGGTGCCCTCCAGGACCTTGCCGCAGCTCTGGGCGGTGCCGGTGACCTTGACGATCGAGCGCTGGGCGCGCACGGCGACCGGGCTGTTCGCGAGGGCCGGGTCGGGCGGCTGGACGTCCTTGATCGGCTCGTTGGCGAACGGGCTGAAGACCTGCGGGAAGCCGTTCTGCGCGAGCACGGAGGAGAAGTCCGCGAACCAGGTGTCGGCCTGCGCGGGCAGCGCCCGGGAGACGCCGAGCAGCACCTTGGAGCCGCGGACCTCCCTGCCGAGCGTCGGCAGGGTGGTGCCGGCCAGGGCGGATCCGATCAGCCAGGCCACCAGCAGCATGGCGACGACGTTGACCAGGGCGCCGCCCGTGGCGTCCAGGGCGCGGGCCGGGGACCAGGTGATGTACCGGCGCAGCTTGTTGCCCAGGTGGGTGGTCAGGGCCTGGCCGACGGAGGCGCAGACGATGACGACGACCACGGCGACCACGGCGGCGGTGGTACCGACGTCCGCGTTGCCGGTCACGGCGTCCCAGATCACGGGCAGCGTGTACACGGCGACTAGGCCGCCGCCCAGGAACCCGATCACCGACAGGATGCCGACGACGAAGCCCTGGCGGTAGCCCACGACCGCGAACCAGACGGCCGCGACCAGCAACAGGATGTCCAGCACGTTCACGGGATCACCCTGTCATGACCGCCAGTCGAGTGGGACCTTCTTCTCTCGGTCCCAGGGGCGCTCCCAGCCCGCGAAATGCAGCAGACGGTCGATCACCCCGGCCGTGAAACCCCACACCAGGGCCGATTCGACCAGAAATGCGGGGCCTCGATGGCCGCTGGGGTGGACGGTGGTGGCGCGGTTCGCGGGGTCCGTGAGATCCGCCACGGGGACCGTGAAGACCCGCGCCGTCTCGTTCGGATCGACGACGCCCACCGGGCTGGGCTCGCGCCACCAGCCGAGCACGGGCGTGACGACGAAACCGCTGACCGGGATGTACAGCGCGGGCAGCACACCGAAGAGCTGGACGCCGGAGGGGTCCAGGCCGGTCTCCTCCTCGGCCTCGCGCAGTGCGGCCCTGAGCGGCCCGTCGGTGTGCGGATCGCCGTCCCCGGGGTCGAGCGCGCCGCCGGGGAAGGACGGCTGACCGGCGTGCGAGCGCAGGGAGCCGGCGCGCTCCATCAGCAGCAGCTCCGGGCCGCGCTCGCCCTCGCCGAACAGGATCAGCACGGCCGACTTGCGGCCCGAGCCGTTCTCCGGCGGCAGGAAGCGGCTCAGCTGGAGCGGCTCGATGGTCTCGACGGCCCGCACCACGGGCGCCAGCCACTCGGGCAGCCCCTCCTTGCTGAGTGTCACCGCGCCGCCCCGCGTCTCACTGGCCCTCGCCATCGCCACCCCCGTCGCTCTGCCTGTCCAACGCACGGGGACCCCGAGATCGTTCCGTCACGCGGCCCCCAGTGGCGGAGCCGGCCTGCCGCCCGCGTCGAGGTAGGCCTGCGGGGGCTTCAGCCGCTGGCCGGGGAAGCCGCCCTTCTCGTACTTCAGGAGCTTGCTCGCCTTCTCCGGGTCGGTCTCGCCCTCGCCGTAGGCCGGGCAGAGCGGGGCGATCGGGCAGGCGCCGCAGGCGGGCTTGCGGGCGTGGCAGATACGGCGGCCGTGCCAGATCACATGGTGCGACAGGTCGGTCCACTCGCTCTTCGGGAACAGCGCGCCGACGGCCGCCTCGATCTTGTCCGGGTCGCTCTCCTCGGTCCACCGCCAGCGGCGCACGAGCCGCTGGAAGTGTGTGTCCACGGTGATTCCCGGTCGCCCGAAGGCGTTGCCGAGCACGACGAAGGCGGTCTTGCGGCCGACGCCGGGCAGCTTGACCAGGTCCTCCAGCCTGCCGGGCACCTCGCCGCCGAAGTCCTCCGCGAGGGCCTTGGAGAGCCCCATGACGGACTTGGTCTTCATCCGGAAGAACCCGCAGGGGCGCAGGATCTCCTCGACCTCCTCCGGGTTGGCGGCGGCCAGGTCCTCGGGGGTCGGGTACTTCGCGAAGAGCGCCGGGGTCGTCTGGTTGACGCGCAGGTCGGTGGTCTGGGCCGACAGCACCGTGGCGACCAGCAGCTGGAAGGGGTTGTCGAAGTCCAGCTCGGGGTGGGCGTACGGGTACACCTCGGCGAGCTCGCGGTTGATGCGGCGGGCGCGGCGGACCAGGGCGGTCCGGGACTCGTCCGCCGGCGGCTTCACGGCGACCTTCTTGACGGGCGCCGCCTTCTTCACGGCCACGGCCTTCCCCGTCGCCACGACCTTCTCGGCGGGGGCGACCTGCTTGACCGAGAGCGCCTTCTTCGCCGAGGCCGCCTTCTTGGCCGGCCCGGCTTTCTTGACCGGCGTGGCTTTCTTGGCCGAGGCCGCCTTCTTGCCCGGCGTCGCCTTCTTGCTCGGCGCGGCCTTTTTTGCCGTTTTTCCGGTTTTCTTACTGCCGCCGGAGCCCTGTTCGCCCACGGCGGAATCGCGACGTACTACCACCCGCTAAGCCCCCTTGGCCTGTGCTCTCACCGGCGATTTGGACACCCGGCCAGCCTAGAGCCCGGCACCGACATCCGCCCCGGACCCGGTGGATCGGCCCCCGATTGGACCCCTGACGCTTACCTCGGGACACCTGTGCGGCATCCTTGTGACAGATCACACTGTTTGGACCGTCCGGCAAAATGGGGAACACGGTCCCCTGGCACTCGGGGGAGCAAGATCCCCTGAGCAGGTCGACAAGGAGAGAACTCAGTGGACGACGTTCTGCGGCGCAACCCGCTCTTCGCGGCTCTCGACGACGAGCAGGCCGCGGAGCTTCGCGCCTCGATGAGTGAGGTGACCCTCGCACGCGGCGACTCCCTGTTCCACGAGGGCGACCCCGGGGACCGGCTGTACGTCGTCATCGAGGGCAAGGTCAAGCTGCACCGCACCTCCCCCGACGGCCGCGAGAACATGCTCGCCGTCGTCGGCCCCGGCGAGCTGATCGGCGAGCTGGCCCTCTTCGACCCGGGCCCCCGTACGGCGACCGCGACCGCCCTGACCGAGGTCAAGCTGCTCGGTCTCGGCCACGGCGACCTCCAGCCCTGGCTGAACGCCCGCCCCGAGGTGGCCGGCGCCCTGCTGCGCGCCGTCGCCCGCCGTCTGCGCAAGACCAACGACGCCATGTCCGACCTGGTCTTCTCCGACGTCCCCGGCCGCGTGGCGCGCGCCCTGCTGGACCTCTCCCGCCGCTTCGGCGTGCAGTCCGAGGAGGGCATCCACGTCGTCCACGACCTCACCCAGGAGGAGCTGGCCCAGCTGGTCGGCGCCTCGCGCGAGACCGTGAACAAGGCCCTGGCGGACTTCGCCCAGCGCGGGTGGCTCCGCCTGGAGGCGCGGGCGGTCATCCTGCTGGACGTGGAGAGGCTGGCCAAGCGCTCGCGCTGACGCCAGGCCGTACGACCCCGGGGTCCGCTTCCCGCGAACCGGGCCCCGCTGTCGTTGCCGCGGATGGCTGCCGATGCCCGCCGCGCCGGAAAACGCGCCGCACAGCCGCCTCACAGACGGCATGGTTGCCCCATGGCTGAAACGATCCGCCGGCCCGGACTCGACGACCAGGGCTGCATCGCGCGCGAAGGCTCCCTCGCGCGCGTGCCCGGCGTTTTCCGCCCCGTCGTGGCCGTGGCGCGCGACGGGCTGCTGGAGCTCTTCGGGACCCGGCTGCACAGCGCCTACCTGTACGGGTCGATCCCGCGCGGCACCGCGCGGGAGGGCCTGAGCGACCTGGACCTGCTCGTCGCACTCCGGGACGAGCCGGCCGACGCCGACCGGGACGCCGTACGGGCGCTCGGTGAGGCGGTGGACAAGGAGTTCCCGCAGATCGACGGCGTCGGCACACTGCTGTACGGCAGGGACCGGCTGCTGAGCGACCTGGAGCGGTACGACCTCGGCTGGTTCGTCGCCTGTCTGTGCACCCCGCTGCTCGGTGAGGACCTCGCCGAGTACCTGCCGCGGTACCGCCCCGACTCCCTGCTCGCCCGCGAGACCAACGGCGACCTGGCACTGTGGCTGCCCCGCTGGCGGAAGCGGATCGCGGACGCCGAGGACACCGAGGAGGCCCGGAGCCCCCTCGTGCGCTTCATGTCCCGGCATCTCGTGCGCACCGGCTTCACCCTGGTCATGCCCCGCTGGAACGGCTGGACCAGCGATCTGCACGAGATGGCCGAGGTGTGCGGCACCTACTACCCCGAGCGGGCCGCACAGCTGCGTGCGGCGGCGCGGCACGGCCAGGAACCCGTCGGCGATCCGGAGCTGCTGCGGTCGTACGTGGACGACCTCGGACCCTGGCTCGCCGACGAGTACGCGCGCGTGCACGGCGTGAAAGCCCCGCGACCGGAGGAGTGACGCCGGAGGACGGACGAAGGACCACCCGAGGCCCTGCTGTGAGGCGGGTCACAGCGCGGGACTGTCACGCTGTGCCGATCCCGAGTGCCTCAGTGCCGTCCGACGAGAGGAGCCGGGGCTGCCCCTGGCCGAGGACGCCTTCACCGAGCACCGTCCGCTGCTGTCCACCATCGCCTACGAGATGCTGGGCAGCGCCGCCGACGCCGAGGACGTGCTGCAGGAGAGCTACCTGCGCCGGCGGGAGGTCGATCCGGCCACGGTCGGCCACGCGCGCGCGTACCTGGTCCGTACGGTGACCCGGCAGGCGCTCAACCACCTGCGCGCGGTCAGGACCCGGCGCGAGGAGTACGTCGGCGCGTGGCTGCCGGAGCCGATCCGCACGCAGCCCGAGGTCGGCGAGGACGTCGTTCTGGCCGAGTCGGTGTCGATGGCCGTGCTGCTGGTCCTGGAGACGCTGAACCCGACCGAACGCGCGGTGTTCGTCCTGCACGACGTGTTCGGCTACCCCCACGGTGAGATCGCCGCAGCGATCGGCAAGGCCGAGGGCACCGTCCGGCAGATCGCGCACCGCGCGCGCGGCCACGTCCACGCGCGGCGCCGCCGCTTCGAGCCCGGCTCCGCCGCCACCGGGGAGATCGTCGAGCGGATTCTGCGGTCGGCCGCGGGCGGTGACGTGCAGGCACTGATGGATGTGCTCGCGCCCGATGTCGTGGTGATCTCCGACGGCGGCGGAAAAGCCGTCGCCGCCCGCCGTGCGGTCACCGGTCCCGAGGACGTCGCCCGGTTCGTCCTCGGCGTGTACCGCACCGGCGCGGCGGCCGCCCGGGTGGAACCGGCCCGCTACAACGGCATGCCCGCGGCCCGGTTCCTCACCGGCGGCGCGCTGGACCGGCTGGTGGCCTTCGAGATCCGGGATGGACGGATCACCGGCCTGTACGGCATCCGCAACCCGGACAAGCTGGATCGCGCCGACGTGGTGCGCCCGCTCGGCAGAGGAGCACGCAACACAGGAGCACCTACGGCGTCGGCGCGATCCGCAGCCACCTGTGGCTGATCGGCTGGTTCCGGGAGCGCATCACCCGATACGAGCCGCCGTACGTCACGGAGTACGTCGTGGAGCGCAGCGTGCCGCCCGCCCGGCACGAGCTCGGCCGTATGACGTTCACCGAGGCGGACGGCGGCACCCTGGTCCGGTGGACCACCCGGGCGGAGATCCCGCTGCCCCTGCTCGGCCCCGCCCTCACCCGGTTCCTGGCCCGCCCGGTGATCACGCGCACCTTCGGCAACATCCTCGACGCCGCCGAGAAGGCGCTCGCCGGCTAGATCAGGCCGTGCTCTCCCAGGTAGTCCAGCTGGGCCCGTACCGACAGCTCCGCCGCAGGCCACAGCGAGCGGTCCACGTCGGCGTACACGTGGGCGACGACCTGGGCCGGGGTGCGGTAGCCGTCCTCGACCGCCGTCTCCACCTGGGCGAGCCGGTGGGCGCGGTGGGCGAGGTAGAACTCGACGGCTCCCTGGGCGTCCTCCAGGACCGGCCCGTGGCCCGGCAGGACGGTGTGCACGCCGTCGTCCACGGTCAGGGACCGCAGCCGGCGCAGGGAGTCCAGATAGTCACCCAGACGGCCGTCCGGGTGCGCCACGACCGTCGTACCGCGCCCCAGGATGGTGTCACCGGTCAGTACGGCCCGGTCGGCCGGGAGATGGAAGCACAGCGAGTCCGCGGTGTGCCCGGGCGTCGGTACGACCCTCAGCTCCAGGCCGCCCACAGTGATCACGTCACCGGCGGCCAGGCCCTCATCACCCAGGCGCAGCGCCGGATCGAGGGCACGCACGCGCGTGCCGGTCAGTTCCGCGAACCGGGCGGCGCCCTCGGCGTGGTCGGGGTGGCCGTGGGTGAGCAGGGTGAGGGCTATGCGCCTGCCGGCCTTCTCGGCGGTGTCGACGACGGTACGCAGATGGCCCTCGTCCAGCGGGCCCGGGTCGATCACCACGGCGAGATCGGAGTCGGGCTCGGCGACGATCCAGGTGTTGGTGCCGTCCAGGGTCATCGCGGAGGCGTTGGGCGCGAGGACGTTGACGGCCCGTTCGGTGGCGGGGCCGGACAGCACGTGGCCGCGGGGCTGGCCCGGCAGCGTGCTTGCGTCGGTCATGCGGGGCCTCCACCCGTCGTCTCGGCCGTCGTCGGAGCCGTCGGAATGTGCTTCGTGAACTCCTCGTGCCCCGGCCAGGACAGGACAATCTCGCCGTCCTGGAGGCGGGCGCGGGCCAGCACCGGTGTCATGTCGCGCCCGGGGGCCGCCGCGAGCGTCTCGGCGGCGGTGGCGTGCGGCAGCAGCTGGCGCAGGGTGGCGATGGTGGGCGGCATCATCAGCAGCTCGCCCTTGTCGTAGCGGGCGGCGGCCTCCGCGGGGCGGATCCACACCGTGCGGTCGGCCTCCGTGGAGGCGTTCCGGGTGCGCTGGCCCTCGGGCAGGGCGGCCACGAAGAACCAGGTGTCGTAGCGGCGGGCCTCGAACTCCGGGGTGATCCAGCGGGTCCACGCGCCCAGGAGGTCCGAGCGCAGCACCAGACCGCGGCGGTGAAGGAACTCGGCGAAGGACAGCTCGCGCGCGACCAGCGCGGCCCGGTCCGCCTCCCAGTCCTCCCCGGTGGTGTCGCCGACGACCGACTCCGCGTCGGGGCCGGCGAGCAGGACGCCGGCCTCCTCGTACGTCTCCCGTACGGCCGCGCAGACGATCGCCTGGGCGCCCGGCTCGTCGACGCCGAGCCGCTCGGCCCACCACGCGCGCGTGGGGCCCGCCCAGCGCACCAGACGCTCGTCGTCGCGCGGGTCGACACCGCCCCCGGGATACGCGTACGCGCCTCCGGCGAAGGCCATGGAGGCGCGTCTGCGCAGCATGTGGACCGCGGGGCCGTCCGGTGTGTCCTTCAGGAGCAGCACCGTGGCCGCACGCCGGGGGGACACCGGGGTGAGGGCGCCGTCCGCGAGCGCGCGGATGCGGTCCGGCCACTCCGGGGGGTACCACTGACCGTTCGCCATGGGCGGAGGCTATCCCGTGTAGGGCGAATGTTCGAGAGGTGCCCGAGGTCAGAGGCGTTCCGGTGGGTTCCGGTGGGTCACTGGGCGAGTTCCACCTGGATCTCGACCTCCACCGGCGCGTCCAGCGGCAGCACCGCGACGCCGACCGCGCTGCGGGCGTGCACGCCCTTGTCGCCGAGGACCTCGCCGAGCAGTTCGCTGGCGCCGTTGACGACACCGGGCTGCCCGGTGAAGTCGGACGCCGAGGCGACGAACCCGAGGACCTTCACCACGCGCGCGATGCGGTCCAGGTCGCCGACCACGGACTTCACGGCGGCCAGCGCGTTCAGCGCGCAGGTGCGGGCCAGGTCCTTGGCCTCCTCCGCCGTGACCTCGGCGCCGACCTTGCCGGTGACCGGAAGCTTGCCCTCGACCATCGG
Source organism: Streptomyces sp. NPDC001093 (assembly GCF_040298985.1). Taxonomy (NCBI): domain Bacteria; kingdom Bacillati; phylum Actinomycetota; class Actinomycetes; order Kitasatosporales; family Streptomycetaceae; genus Streptomyces; species Streptomyces sp. NPDC001093. The sequence goes on from NZ_JBEPBF010000123.1 coordinate 24,633, forward strand.
CAGCTGGCCGGAGGTGTAGACGTACAGACCGGACTGCACGGCCGGCTGGTACGCGGCCAGCGGCGGTACGACCTCCGGCAGGGTCAGGCCCAGTTCGGCCAGCCTGGCCTCGACCGCGCTCATGCCTGCTTCTCCCGCTTCAGGTAGGCCACGAGCTGCTCCGGGTTGTTGGGCCCGGGCACGACCTGGACGAGCTCCCAGCCGTCCTCGCCCCAGGTGTCCAGAATCTGCTTCGTGGCATGGACGAGCAGCGGCACGGTTGCGTATTCCCACTTGGTCATGGGGCCGACTGTAGCTGCTGTGGCCGGTGGGGCTGGCGGCCGACCGCCGGCGGCGTTGTCCACAGGCTGGGCGGCCGGCTGTGACCTGCGTTATCCACAGCCTCCCGCGTGAGTGTCGAGCGGACTGGTTAGTCTCGAAGGCGTGAGCAGGCTCCAGGTCGTCAGCGGCAAGGGCGGGACCGGAAAGACGACGGTCGCCGCCGCACTGGCGCTGGCCCTCGCGACCGAGGGGAAGCGGACGCTTCTCGTGGAGGTCGAGGGCCGGCAGGGCATCGCCCAGCTCTTCGAGACGGAGGCGTTGCCGTACGAGGAGCGGAAGATCGCGGTCGCTCCCGGGGGCGGCGAGGTGTACGCCCTCGCCATAGACGCCGAACTGGCCCTTCTGGACTACCTCCAGATGTTCTACAAGCTGGGCGGCGCGGGCCGGGCCCTGAAGAAGCTCGGCGCGATCGACTTCGCCACCACCATCGCACCGGGCATCAGGGACGTCCTGCTCACCGGCAAGGCGTGCGAGGCCGTCCGCCGCAAGGACAGGAGCGGCCGGTTCGCGTACGACTACGTCGTCATGGACGCTCCGCCGACGGGCCGCATCACCCGCTTCCTGAACGTCAACGACGAGGTGGCGGGCCTGGCGAAGATCGGTCCCATACACAATCAGGCGCAGGCGGTGATGCGGGTGCTGAAGTCGCCGGAGACGGCGGTGCACCTGGTGACGCTGCTGGAGGAGATGCCGGTCCAGGAGACCGCCGACGGCATCGCCGAACTGCGCGCGGCACGGCTGCCGGTGGGCCGGGTCATCGTGAACATGGTCCGGCCGGAGGTGTTGGACGCGACCGACCTGGAACTCGTACGGACCGTGGAGCGTTCCTCCGTTGCACAGGCGTTGTCGGCGGCCGGTCTGGGCGGGGCCCGGCGCGGCGGGAACGCGGAGAAGCTGGTGCACCCGCTGCTGGACCAGGCGGCGGAGTACGCCGAGCGGCACGCGCTGGAACAGGAGCAGCGCGCGGTCCTCGGCGAGCTGGGCCTGCCGCTGGGCGAACTGCCGCTGCTCGCGGAGGGCATGGACCTGGCGGGCCTGTACGAACTCGCCACCGAGCTGCGGAAGCAGGGGTTGACATGAGTCCGGACCCGGCCGAGGCACCGGAAGCACCCGACGCACCCGGGACAGCGCAGACGGCCGTGGGCCCGGCGAAGGCGGCGGGGCCGACGAAAGCCACGGGCCCGGCGAAGACCGCAGGACGGGAGAAGCCCGACAGGCCGGTGAAGGCCGGCGGGTGGGAGAAGGCCCACGGTCTCTCCCCCGCGCGCGTGCTGGACGTCGACCGGCTGCTGGACGACCCGAAGACGCGGATCGTGGTGTGCTGCGGCTCGGGCGGGGTCGGCAAGACGACGACCGCGGCGGCCCTCGGCCTGCGGGCGGCCGAGCGGGGCCGCAAGGTGGTCGTGCTGACCATCGACCCGGCCCGCCGACTGGCCCAGTCGATGGGCATCGACTCCCTCGACAACGTCCCGCGCCGGGTGAAGGGCACCGAGGGCGAGGGCGAACTGCACGCCATGATGCTCGACATGAAGCGCACCTTCGACGAGGTCGTGGAGGCGCACGCGGACCCCGAGCGGGCGGCCACGATCCTGGCGAACCCCTTCTACCAGTCGCTCTCGGCGGGCTTCGCGGGCACGCAGGAGTACATGGCGATGGAGAAGCTGGGCCAGCTGCGCGCGAAGGACGAGTGGGACCTGATCGTCGTCGACACCCCGCCGTCCCGCTCGGCGCTGGACTTCCTGGACGCGCCGAAGCGGCTGGGCTCCTTCCTGGACGGCCGGCTGATCCGCCTCCTCACCGCCCCCGCCAAGCTCGGCGGACGCGCGGGCATGGCCTTCCTCAACGTCGGCATGTCGATGATGACCGGCACGCTCGGCAAGCTGCTGGGCGGTCAGCTGCTGAAGGACGTGCAGACGTTCGTGGCCGCGATGGACACCACCTTCGGCGGGTTCCGTACGCGCGCGGACGCCACGTACAAACTGCTCCAGGCGCCCGGGACGGCGTTTGTCGTGGTCGCGGCCCCGGAGCGGGACGCGTTGCGCGAGGCGGCGTACTTCGTGGAGCGGCTGGCCGCGGAGAAGATGCCGCTGGTGGGCCTGGTGCTGAACCGGGTCCATGGCAGCGGCGCCGGCCGGCTGTCGGCCGAGCGGGCGCTCGCCGCCGCCGAAAATCTTGAGGACTCCCGCATTGTGGATCAGGGGGGCGGGAAAGCTGGACTTCGTAACTCTCCCGACTCATACGGCAGTTCGCGATCTCCCGCATCCGAGGCCGCAACCGACGCCCCGGCTTCCGAGGAAGGCTCCCCCGCCGATACGGAGCGCACCGTCGACCGGCTCACCGCGGGCCTGCTGCGACTGCACGCCGATCGCATGCAGCTGCTCTCGCGCGAACAGCGCACGCGTGACCGTTTCACCGCCCGTCACCCCGAGGTGGCGGTCGTCGAAGTAGCCGCGCTGCCCGGCGATGTCCACGACCTCGTCGGCCTGCGGGACATCGGCGCCCGGCTGGCTGCGGGCGCGACGGGGCGGACGGAGCTGCCGTAGCACGGCCAAGGCCCGACGGCTGCGGGGCCGCATGGCACCGGGCGTGGTGCACGGTCGTACGTGCGTGGGTGGCACACGCGCGGCCGGACGTGCACAAGGCGTGCACGGACAGCGGAACTACGCGTGCACGGACAGCGTGAGTCACCTGTGCGGACGGCGTGGGTGTTCGTCCGCAGGAACGGCTCGGCGGCTCACGCACGGACGCGAGGCCGGCCACCGGCTCAGCGGGCGAGGCCACAAGGCGGACGGCACCACGAGTCCGGTCGTGGCTTCCCCAGGCGTAGGCCGGACCGGCGCTTCCCGCGCCCCGTCGTTCCCGTGCCGCTTCCCGCACCCCGGCGGCATGGATCCACTCGGCGTCCCCGGGCCTGTGCCCGACCCTGTTTTCCGTGGCGCGCGCCAGAAGTCTCCCGCGGCGTGTGCCAGAGCGGACCGGATCGGGGCCTTGTGCCCCAGGGATGTGCCGGAGGGAACGCCCTCCGCCTCCTCAGCTCACCGCCGCGTAGTTCTCGTACACCTCGTCGTTGTCGAGGGGCACGATGCCCGTCCCCCGCTCGTACTCCGAGCGGGCGGTCTCCAGGAGCCTGCGCCAGGAGGTCACGGTGGGCCGGCGGCGCAGCAGTGCGCGGCGCTCCCGCTCCGTCATGCCTCCCCACACGCCGAACTCGACGCGGTTGTCCAGCGCGTCGGCCAGGCATTCGGTGCGTACCGGACATCCGGTGCACACCGCCTTGGCCCTGTTCTGTGCTGCTCCCTGAACGAACAGTTCATCCGGATCGGTAGTGCGGCAGGCAGCCTGCGCACTCCAGTCGGTTACCCAGCCCATACCGGCGCCGTCCTCTCCCGAATCGAGGCTCCCCCACGGCGGCAGCGGCATATTCACCGCCGCCAGTTGAGGACGTTACGGAAGGTGGGCACAGCGCAACACCCCCTTCGGGCCCAATCTTGAATGGCCCGAACGGACTATGGGTTAACGGCAGATCACCCGCGGGAGTGAGCTGACGACATACGCGACCATCCCGGCAAACCGGGACAGCTGTGGTTCGCCACAACGGGCGCCGGGTGACACACGAGGCGGATTCGGACACGTCCCCCTCAGGAGCCGGTCACGTCCCCGCGCCAAAAAACGGGCTACGCCCGGAACGATTCGGGGTCGCCGGACGTATTGATACGTGGCCGCACTGCTGTGACAGTTGAGAGCAGCTTAGGCCAAGGCCTGCGCGCGTGTCCGGCGAATGGAAACGTAGGGCGTCGCCCTTTGCCGTGCCGTGACGCGGCCGCTCTTTCGGAACGCTCATCAGTACGGATTAGGCTGCCCCCATGCCAAAGAAGCGCTCGGGCGCTGGTCTGTCGCCAACGCAGCAGGCCGCCAAGTTCCTCGGTGTCAGTGTGCTCGCCGGAGCCGTGATGGCGGGCATCGCGCTGCCCGCGGCCGGCGCGCTGGGCCTCGCGGCCAAGGGCACGGTGCAGAGCTTCGACGAGATCCCGGCCAACCTCAAGAGTCCCCAGCTCAGTCAGCGCACCACCATCCTGGACAACCAGGGCCAGCAGATCGCGAGCGTCTACTCCCGCGACCGTACGGTGGTGGACCTCAAGGACATCTCGCCGTACATGCAGAAGGCGATCGTCGCGATCGAGGACGCGCGCTTCTACCAGCACGGCGCGATCGACCTCAAGGGCGTCCTGCGCGCCCTGAACAAGAACGCGCAGGAAGGCGGCGTCGCCCAGGGCGCCTCCACGCTCACCCAGCAGCTGGTGAAGAACTACTTCATCGAGGAGGCCGGCGACGACCCGACGAAGGTCGCCCAGGCCACCCAGCAGACCCTCGGTCGCAAGATCAAGGAACTGAAGTACGCGATCCAGATCGAGGAGAAGCTCGGCAAGAAGAAGATCCTCGAGAACTACCTGAACATCACCTTCTTCGGCGAGCAGGCCTACGGCGTCGAGGCTGCCTCCCAGCGCTACTTCTCCAAGCACGCCAAGGACCTGAACCTCCAGGAAGCCGCCCTGCTGGCCGGCATCGTGCAGTCCCCGAGCCGCTACGACCCGGTCAACGACGAGGCGGAGGCCACCAAGCGGCGCAACACCGTGCTGCAGCGGATGGCGGAGCTCGGCGACATCTCCCAGAAAGAGGCCGACCAGGCCAAGCAGACGCCGCTCGGACTGCACCCGAGCCAGCCCAAGAACGGCTGCATCACCGCGGTCAAGGGCGCCGGCTTCTTCTGCGACTACGTCCGTGACGTCGTCCTGAACGACCCGGTATTCGGCAGGACCAAGCAGGCCCGGGCCAAGCTCTGGAACCAGGGCGGCCTGACGGTCCGCACGACGCTCGACCCGCAGGCGCAGGAATCGGTGCAGACGTCCATCAAGAACCACGTCTACCAGTCCGACGCGGTGGCGACGGCCGCGACCATCGTCGAGCCCGGCACCGGCAAGATCCTCGCCATGGGCCAGTCCCGTCCGTACGGCTTCGGCGCGAACGAGACGCAGATCAACCTCTCGGTCAACTCGGACATGGGCGGCGGCGCCGGCTACCAGCCCGGTTCGACGTTCAAGCCGATCGTCGCGGCGGCCGCGATCGAGGGCGGCAAGCCCCCGACGCAGAAGTACCCCTCGCCGTACGAGATGCCGTACCCGAGCCCCGTGCAGGCGTGTGACGGCAAGCTCTGGCGCAACGATCCGAACAACCCCGCCAAGCTGCAGAACGAGAACGAGTCGGAGCACGGCCCGTACGGCATGAAGGAGGCGACCGCCAAGTCGGTCAACACCTACTACGTGCAGCTGATCAGCGACATCGGCATCTGCCCGGTCACGGAGATGGCGAAGAAGATGGGCGTGCGGCGCGCGGACGGCCGGGCGATCGACCAGGCCCCCTCCATCGCGCTCGGCACCCAGGAGATGTCGCCGCTGACAATGGCGAACGCGTACGCCACCTTCGCCTCGCGCGGTATGTACTGCACCCCGGTCGCCATAGAGTCGATCACCCAGAAGGTCGGCAGCGAGGTGAAGTCCCTCCAGGTGCCGAAGTCGACCTGCTCGCGTGCGATGTCGGAGAAGACCGCCGACACCATCAGCACGATCCTCAAGGGCGTGGTCGAGGACGGTACGGGTCAGCAGGCCGGCCTCGGCGACCGCCCGAGCGCGGGCAAGACGGGTACGACGGACGAGCGCTACGCCGCCTGGTTCGTCGGCTACACCCCGAACATGGCGGGCGCGGTCTGGGTCGGCGACCCGGCCCACAAGCGCCAGATGAAGAACATCACCATCGGCGGCGTCTACAACGAGAAGGTCTACGGCGGCCAGGTCCCCGGCCCGATCTGGCGCGACATGATGACCGGCGCGCTCAGCGGCAAGCCCGTGGAGGACTTCCACCTGATCGACATCCCCGACGACAACAAGGGGGACGGTCAGGGAAAAGGACACGGGGGGAACGGCGGGGGGAAGAACGGGGACACCACGGGCGGGATCGGCGGACTGATCGGCGGGCTGACGGCCGGGGGAACGACAGTCGGCGGCACCACGGGTGACACGACCGGCGGCCCCTTCCCGACGCCGACCATCTCCCTCCCGGGCAACTTCATCCAGGGGCAGGGGAACGGCGGAATCAATGGGAACGGAAACGGGGGCGTGCGGGGGTAACCCCTGATGTGAGTACGACCTGATGTGAGTACGGCGGCGGGGCCGCACCCCTCGGTTCGATCGAGGGGTGCGGCCCCG
>NZ_JBEPBF010000124.1:0-1075 GCF_040298985.1 Streptomyces sp. NPDC001093
CGGCGCGGCCGCCCCGGCCGCCGCCCTCACCCCCGTCCGCCCCGCCGCGGTGGAGCGCCTCCATGCCCCCGACGACGGCGAGTCCGACACCCCCCAGGGCGCCCCGGGCCCGCTGTACGGCCCGAAGGGCAAACCGGCCGAACCCGGCACCACCCCTACCCCGGCCACCACCCGGACCAAGATCATCGACCGGGCCAAGATCTGGGTGACCGCAAAGGTGCCGTACAGCATGGAGGCCTACTGGACCGACGGCTACCGGCAGGACTGCTCGGGCTATGTCTCCATGGCCTGGGGGCTGCCGGGCAACGAGTGGACGGGCAGCCTCGACCAGTTCGGAGTGAAGATCACCAAGGAGGAGCTCGAGCCCGGCGACATGCTGCTGTACCACAATCCCGACAACCCGGAAAAAGGCTCTCACGTGGTGATCTTCGGCGGCTGGATCGATTACAAGCACACCAACTACACGGTCTACGAGCAGACACCCCCGCACACCCGCAGCCAGGCCACCCCGTATCCCTACTGGAGCAACGCCGACAAGTACGTCCCCTACCGCTACAAGGGCCTGACCTCCGGCGGGAAGGGCGCGGAGACGGTCTCGGCGGCGGGAGGACCGGGCCGCGCCGCCACGCGGGGAGTGCCCGTCTCGCACGGGGTGCCCGGCTATCCGGGCAGGGCCTCCTTCCGTCCGGGCGCGGAGAACGCGTACGTCACGCAGCTGGGCCGCCGGTTGATGGAGAAGGGATTCGGCACGTTCTATCCCGCCGGTCCCGGTCCGCGCTGGGGTGAAGCGGACCGGCGCGCGGTGCAGGCCTTCCAGCGCACCCAGGGCTGGCGCGGCGGCGCGGCGGACGGCTTCCCGGGACCGGAAACCTGGCGCCGGCTGTTCGCAGACACGGACCCCGATCGCGCGACGGGCCTCTGAGCGGGGGGCCGGGGGGGGGCGGCCTTTGAAGGCTGGGCCGGGTGGCTGCTCTGTGACCGCTGGGCCGGGTGGCTGCTCTGTGACCGCTGGGCCGGGTGGCTGCTCTGTGACCGCTGGGCCGGGTGGCTGCTCTGTGACCGCTGGGCCGGGTGG
>NZ_JBEPBF010000124.1:1174-30887 GCF_040298985.1 Streptomyces sp. NPDC001093
GCTGCTCTGTGATCGCTGGGCCTTGCGGGTGCTGTGTGACCGCCGGGCCTGGCGGCCGGTTTGTGACTGCCGGCCGGGGGCCTTGGGGTGTCGGGCCGGGTGGCTGGTCTCTCACTGCCGGCCTCGTGGGCGGCCCTTGGGCGCCGGGTCGGGGCCCGGTCTGTGACCGTCGGACTGTGCGGGCGGCCTCAGGGGGCCTGGCCGGGTGGCTGGTCTGTGGCTGCCTGGCCGGGCGGCCGGTCTGGGACCGCCCGGCTCGGCGACCGCCCTTTGAGTGCTCCGCTCGGCGACCGCCCTTTGAGCGCCCGGCCAAGCGACCGCCCTCTGACCATCCGGCACGACGCGCCGGTGAAGCGGCGGCCGCCCAGGCCCCAGACGGCCGGCCGCCCGTGCGACGGCCCTCTGACCGCCCGCCCGCGCGACCGCTCTCCCTCAACCCGCCCGCACGACTGCCCCGAACGACGACGGCGACCGCCCCCGCCCCCGATCACGAAGGCGACCGCCCCCCGACCACGACGGCCCTGTCCGTCCCATCCCCTGTTCACGACGCAGCCGGCGCGGAGGCTGGAGGCACGTATGGGTACGACCACGTCACACACACCGCCCGAATCGGAAGGGCAGCCGGACGTTGGCCCGGGGTCGGTCGGGCGGTCGGTGCGGCTGATCCCGGACGGGTCGGTGAAGGTGCCGCTCAAGCCCGCCGTGGTGGCCCGTCGGCGGGGCGTCGGCGAGCAACCGCTCCCCGGGCACCCCGCGCCGGTGTGCCGCCGCCCGCCGCCGGAGGTCGACCCGGAACTGGTGGAGCGCCCGGCGCGGGTGCTGCCGGGGGCGGCCGGGGTGCTGGCCGGGGCCTTCGGGACCGCCGGCTGTCTGGCCACCTCCTGGTGGGCGGGGTTGCTCCCGCCGGCCGTGGTGGAGGCGCTGCGCCTGCCCGCGTCCCTGGGCGCGGGGCTGGGGCCGGCGCAGTGGGCGGCGTACGCCGGAGCCGGGGCGCTCGCGATGTTCGGCTTCGGCGGGCTGACCCGGGGGCGGACGGGGCGGGCCTGGGTGCTCGGACTGTTCGGCCGCTACCGGGGGACGGTACGGCGCACCGGACTGCTCTGGGTGAACCCGCTGCTGCGGCGCCGCGGGGCCGATGTGCGGCTGCGGCACTGGCGCGGCGAGGCGGTCCCGGCGGCGGATCCCGACGGGACGGCGCTCAGGGTGGTGGTGCTGGTGGTGTGGCGGATGCGGGACACCGCGCGGGCGGTGCTCGGCGTCGAGGACCACGAGAGCTACGTGCGCGCGTGCGTGGAGGCGGCGATGGCGCGGGTGCCGGTGGAGCCGGCGGGCGGGACGCGGGGCGGGCTGACGGCGGCCGGGGACGCGCTGACCCGGCTGGTCGCGGAGGAGACCGCGCCGGTCGGCGTGGAGGTGTTCTCGGTGCGGCTGCTCCGGGTGGAGTACGAACTCGACGACCACGAGCCGACGGGCGGAGGGTGCCGGTGCGGGACCTGACGGACACCTTCCGCCCGGGCGCGGGGAGCCGTCGTAAGCCCGGCCCGTGATTGGTATGGACATGTTCAACAGGCGGCAATAATCTGACACTTGGTCTAGACCTACCTGCACAGCTCACCGAACTCCCCACGTTCTCCAGGAGCGGCAGTATGCACACCAGGACCAAGGTGTCCGCGGTCGTGCTGGGCGTGGTGACCGCCGGAGCGTTCGCGCTCTCCACCGGCGGCGCCAGCGGGCACGGCTACACCGACCTCCCCATCAGCAGGCAGAAGCTCTGCGCCAACGGCACGGTGACGGGCTGCGGCGACATCCAGTACGAGCCGCAGAGCGTCGAGGGCCCCAAGGGATTCCCGGCCGCGGGGCCCGCCGACGGCCAGATCTGCAACGGCGGCCTGAGCCGGTTCGCCCAGCTCAGCTCGCCGACCACACCGTCCGGCGCGGCCTGGCCCACGACCAGGGTGACCGGCGGCCAGACCTACACCTTCCGCTGGCAGTTCACCGCCCAGCACGCCACGACGGACTTCAAGTACTTCGTCACCAGGCAGGGGTGGAACCAGAACCACGCCCTGTCCCGCTCGGACCTCGACCTCACCCCGTTCCTGACGGTCCCGTACAACGGCCAGCGCCCGCCGGCCACCCTCAGTCACAGCGGCACCCTGCCGACCGGGCTGAGCGGGCACCACGTCATCCTCGCGGTGTGGACGATCGCCGACACGGGCAACGCGTTCTACGCCTGCTCGGACGTCACGTTCTGAGGACCGCTCCGCCACGGCACGGAAACTGAGGTTCCCTTGAGGCCGGCCGCCCCTACCCGCGGGTACGTTCCTCGCACGCCGGCCGAGCGGGCGGCGTACCGGACCTCGGGGGAACCTCATGTTCGAGCTCTTCTTCTACGCCGTACCCATCGTCATGATCGCCGGCCTCGGGCGCGCCGCCTTCCTGTTGCTGCGCCGCGCCCGGCGGGTCAACAGGACCTGGGCGCACGGCCTGACCGCAGAGGCGCGCTGCCTGCGGATGTACACGACGACCAGCGGGGGCGGCGGGGACACGTCCGTGCGGACGACCCTGCACCACGTCTACGAGTTCACCACCCGCGAGGGCCGTACGGTCCGCTTCGAGGAGGAGGACGGCCCGGCGACCGTCGTGGAAGGCGACTTCGTCGCCGTGAGGTATCTGCCGGAGCAGCCCCAGCGGGCCACCGCGCGCCCGCCGGCGCCCGCCAAGCTGGCCGTCGGCACGGGTTTCGGCGTGGCCTTCCTCGGGGCGCTCATCGCCTTCTGCGTGGTCTTCATCTCCACCGCCCACGCGGCGTTCTCGGAGTCCGGCGGCCTGATGCCGTGACCCTCCTCATCTGACGCCATGTCAGTTATTGTGCCCTGCCATGGAGTCCGAGGCACGCACGGTCGCCGAGCTGGTCGCGGCGCGGTGGGGGGACCACCGCCCGGGACTCAGCTGTGAGGAACGGACGCTGACCCAGCACCAGTTCGCCGCGGGCGCCGCCGCGCGGGCGGCCCTGCTGGCCGACCTGCTGCCACCCGGTGCCGTACCGCATGTCGGTGTGCTCCTCGACAACACCGAGGAGTTCCCGCTCTGGCTCGGCGCCGCCGCCCTGGCCGGCGCGGCCGTCGCCGGGATCAATCCCACCCGGCGGGGCCCCGAACTGGCCCGGGACATCCTGCACACCGAGTGCCCGATCCTGGTCACCGAGCGGGCCCACCTGCCCCTTCTGGCGGGACTCGGCCTTCCCGGCCTACGGCTCCTCGTCACGGACTCCCCCGAGTACGCCGCCCTCCTCGCCCCCTACGCCGACGCCGTGCCCGGCCCGTCCCGCGCCGCACCCACCGACCGGCTGCTGCTGTACTTCACCTCCGGCTCGACCGGCGCCCCCAAGGCCGCGCTCTGCTCCCAGGGACGGCTGGCGGCGGCCGGGCAGGCGCTGGTGAGGCAGTTCGGGGTGCGCGCCGACGACGTGCACTACATCTGCATGCCGATGTTCCACGGCAACGCGGTGATCGCCGACTGGGCGCCCGCGCTGGCCGCCGGCGCGGGGGTCGCGCTGCGGCGGCGGTTCTCGGCGTCCGGGTTCCTGCCCGATGTGCGCCGGTACGGCGCGACGTACTTCACGTATGTCGGGCGGGCCGTCCAGTACGTCCTCGCCACCGAGGAGCGCGCGGACGACCGCGACAACCCCCTGCGGCTCGGTTTCGGCACGGAGGCCGGCGCGGTGGACGCGGCGGCCTTCGAGCGGCGGTTCGGGGTCCGGCTGGTGGAGGGCTACGGCTCCTCCGAGGGCGGTGCGGCGATCCAGTGGGCGCCGGGCACGCCGAAGGGCGCGGTGGGGCCGGCCGGCCCGGGGCTGGTGGTGCTCGACCCGGCCACGGGGCGCGAGTGCCCGCCGGCCGTGTTCGACTCCGCCGGGCGGCTGCTCAACGGGGAGGAGGCGATCGGTGAGCTGGTGAACCGGGGGCCGAACCCCTTCGAGGGCTACTGGCGGAACCCGGCCGCCGAGGCCGAGCGGCGCAGGGGCGGGGCGTACTGGACCGGTGATCTCTTCTACCGGGACGCCGACGGCTATCTGTACTTCGCGGGCCGCGGCGACGACAGGATCCGTGTCGACGGGGAGAACCTGGCCGCCGCGATGATCGAGAACATCGTCGCCCGGTACGAGGGCGCGGTGGCCGTCGCCGTCTACGGGGTGCCGGACCCGGTGACCGGGGACCAGGTGATGGCGACCATCGCCGGGTCCTTCGATCCGGCGGGCTTCGCCGGGTTCCTGGCGGCCCAGCCGGACCTGGGCACCAAGATGGCACCGCGGTTCGTGCGGGTGGTGGAGCGGATGCCGGTGACGGCCACGAACAAGATCCACCGGGCGCGGCTGCGGCGGGAGGGGTACGTGTGCGCCGATCCGGTGTGGTGGCGGCCGCCGGGGGAGGAGCAGTACCGGCCTCTCACGGCTGAGGATGCCGAAGGGCCCCTCGCTTCCCGCGAAGGGCCCTTCATCTGTGCGCCGCCAGGGACTCGAACCCCGGACCCGCTGATTAAGAGTCAGCTGCTCTAACCAACTGAGCTAGCGGCGCATGACTCCCGCCTGCTGCGGTTTTTTGCTCCCCGCGGCTGGCGACGAAGAAAATACTACCTGGTCCTGAGGGGTGCTGGTGACCACCTACAGGGCCAGGGACAGCAGCACCGGTGCCGCGTTCCGGTTCAGGGCCTCCGCGGCCTGCTTGAGCCGGTGCGCGTGCTCCACGGGAAGCGACAGCGCCAGGCAGCCCACCGAGGAGCCCGCGGTGATCGGGACCGCCGCGCAGACCGTGCCGATCGCGTACTCCTGGAGGTCCAGGACCGGCACCGTCGGCGGCTGGGACTCCAGGCGGGACAGCAGGAGCTTGTCGCTGGTGATGGTGCGCGAGGTGAGGCGGGCCATCTTGTGCCGGGAGAGGTGATCGCGGCGGGCGTTGTGGTCCAGCTGGGTCAGCAGGCTCTTGCCGACCGCCGTGGCGTGGGCGGAGTAGCGGAAGTCGACCCACTCGTTGACCGCCGGGGTGGTGGGCCCGGCGGCGTACTGGGTGACCCTGACCTCGCCGTCGACGTAGCGGCTCATGTAGACCGCCGCGCCCACTGAGTCGCGCAGCCGGTCCAGGGTGTGCTGGAGCTTCTCGCGCAGGGCCCGCTCACGGTCGTGCGCGGAGGTGAGGCGGCGCAGGGTGTCGCCGGTGACGTACGCCCCGTCGGTGATCTGCTCGACATAGCCCTCCCGGCGCAGCATGCGCAGCAGGGCCGTGAGCCGCTCGGAGCCGAGGCCGGTGCGGCGGGCCAGCTCGGTGTCCGTCACCCCGGCGGAATGGCGGGCGACGGTCTCCAGCACGCGCAGGGCGTCCTGGGCCGAGTGGTACGGGGCGGTCGGCTCGTTCCTCAGCGCCACGGTGTCCCCCTGCGCTCGCCTGTGTGGGCCGCGAGATCCGGTCGGCGGATCGCTACCACGATAACGGGCAAACCCGGTACGGGGAGAGGGGGTTGGCGAGATTCTTCCCCTGCCCGACCCCTCCCAACTGGGGCGCAGACCCTCTGGCATATGCCATCGTCATGACCCATCGGCCGGAGCAGCGGCCGGACCTCGGCATCTTCCGGGATCCACGCGCCGTAGTCACAGGACCGCGCTGAGGAATTCCCGGGTGCGGTCCTGTTCCGGCTCGGTGAAGATCTTGTCCGGGGAACCCGATTCGATCACCCGGCCGCCGTCGAACATCAGCACCTGGTCGGAGATGTCACGGGCGAAACCCATCTCGTGGGTCACACAGAGCATGGTGATGTCGGTGGTGTGCGCGATGTCCCTGAGCACGTCGAGGACGCCCGCGACCAGCTCCGGGTCGAGCGCGGAGGTCACCTCGTCCAGCAGCAGCACCTGCGGCCGCACCGCCAGCGCCCGGGCGATCGCCACCCGCTGCTGCTGTCCGCCGGAGAGCCGGATCGGCTTCGCGTCGCACTTGTCGGTCAGCCCCACCAGCTCCAGCAGCTCCCGGGCGCGCTCCTCGGCCTCGTCCCTGGACATCCCGAGGACCTGCACCGGCGCCTCGGTGATGTTCCGCAGCACGCTCATGTTCGGGAACAGGTTGAACTGCTGGAACACCATCCCGATCTTCTTGCGGACCTCCCGGACCTGCTTCTCCGGCGCCGGGAACAGCTGCTCGCCGTCGACGGTGATCACGCCCTCGTCCGGCTTGGTGAGGGTCATCAGAAGTCTGAGGATCGTGGTCTTGCCGGATCCGGACGGGCCGATCAGCGTCACGTGCCGGCCGGCGTCGACGGAGAAGTCCAGCCGGTCGAGCACGGTGTTGGCGCCGAACCGCTTGGTGACGTTCTCCAGGCGGATCAGCTCGGTCGGCTGGGCGTCGGTGGCGGAGGGCTGCGGACGGGTCTCAACGGACAAGGCGTCGCTCCAGGGCTCGCAGGAGAAGGGAGGCCAGGTAGGAGATGAGGATGAAGGCCACACCGATCACGGTGACCGGCTCGGTGAACTGGAAGTGCTGCTGGGAGAAGAGCCGGGCCTGGCCGAGCATCTCCAGCACGGTGATCACCATCAGCATCGGCGTGTCCTTGAGCATGGAGATCACGTAGTTGCCGAGCGCGGGGACCACCCGGCGGATCGCCTGCGGCAGGATCACCGCGGTCCAGGTCCGCCGCCGCGGCAGGTTCAGCGCGGTCGCCGCCTCCCACTGGCCGACCGGGACCGCCTCGATGCCGGCCCGGTAGACCTGCATGGTGTACGTCGAGTAGTGCAGGCCGATCGCGAAGACGCCGGTGGTCAGCGCGGAGAAGGTCACGTTCCACTCGGGCAGCACGTAGAACAGGAAGAACAGCTGCACCAGCAGCGGGGTGTTGCGCACGAACTCCGTGACCGCGCCGACCGGCCAGCGCACCAACCGGCTCGGCGTCCGCATCAGCAGCGCCCACACCAGGCCCAGGCTGAAGGACAGCAGCGAACCGAGGGCCAGGGCCTCGAGGGTGACCCGCAGACCGTCCCAGAAGTGCGGCATGAACTCGCTGACGGCGTTCCAGTCCCACTTCATGCGACGCGCCCCCCTACTCCGGTCGTCTGCGCCCGCTTCAGCTCACGCGCCGCCGGGAACGTCCCGGCGTCCTTGCCGACCCCGGCCTTCAGCCGCCTCTCCAGCGCACGCATGAGCCGGGTGAGCACGAAGGCGATCGCGAAGTAGATCAGGAGCACGTAGGTGTAGATCTCCGCGCTCTGCTGCAGCGCCAGGCGCACCAGGTTCGCGCTGAACGTCAGATCGCCCATGCCCATCACCGACACCAGCGCGGTGCCCTTGAGCAGCTCGACCAGCAGATTGCAGAAGGACGGGATCATCTCCGGCACGGCCTGTGGCAGCAGGATCAGCCGCATCCGCTGGGCCGGGGTGAAGCTGAGCGCGATCCCGCCCTCCTGCTGCGCCGGATCGACCGACTGCAGCGCGCCGCGCACGATCTCCGAGCCGTACGCGCCGTAGGTCAGCCCGAGCGCGAGCGTGCCCGCCCACATCGGCACCAGCTGCCAGCCGAAGGCGACCGGCAGCACGAAGAACACCCAGAAGATCATCACCAGCGCCGAGGTGCCGCGGAACACCTCGGTGTAGAAGCCGGCGAGGAAGCGCACGATCCACAGCCGGTGCGTCCGCGCGATACCGACGACGAAGGACACGGCGGCGGCCAGCAAGGCGCTGAACACCAGCAGCTGGACGGTGGTCCAGACACCCTTCAGTACGAGGTCCCACAGTCCCGAGGTCATCCGCCGCACAACTCCTTCGCGGTGAGATCGGTCATCTCGGCCCTGGTGAATCCGAAGGGCCGGAGTATCCGGAACAACTCCCCGCTCTTCTTCAGCTTGTGCAGCTCGACGTTGAAGGCGTCCCGCAGCCTCGTCTCGGTCGGCCGGAACGCGAACGCGCCGCCGTCGACGTGCGGTTTGCCCTTCACCAGCGGCGCGAACGGCTCGGTGGCCTCCGCCTTGCCCGACTTCTTCACCACCTCGCGGGTGGTGAGCGCCGTACCGGCGAACACGTCGACCCGGCCGGCCTCGACGGCGTTCAGCCCGGCCACCTGGTCCGGGACGATGAGGATGTCGCTCTGCTTGTACCCGGCCCCGACCGCGTACTCGATCTCCGCGTAGCCGGTGCCGGTGGCGAACTTGGCCTTCTTCGCGACGACGTCCTTGTAGGAGTGCAGGCCCAGCGGGTTGCCCTTGCGCACGATGAACGAATCGAGCATCTGATAGTCCGGATCCGCGAAGATCACCTGCTGGCAGCGCTCCGGATTGACGTACATCCCGGCGGCCACGACATCGAACTGCTGGGAGTTGAGCCCGGGGATCAGCGAGCCGAACTCGGTGGGAACGGGCTGCACCCGGTCCACCCCCAGCCGCTTGAAGATCACCTTGGCCAGTTCGGGCGCCTCACCGGTGAGATGGCCGTCCTTGTCGATGTACCCGAAGGGGATCTCCCCGGCGATGCCGAGGCGTACGACGCCCTGCGCGCGGAGGCGTTCGAGCAGGTCACCGCCCTGCTTGCCGGACGCCTCGGCCACCCGGGAGCAGCCCGCCGCGCCCAGCACACCGAGGGCGGCGAGGCCACCGAGCACCGAGCGCCGGGTGTGCCGGCTGTGTCTGAGTCCCGACCGGAATGTGTGTACGTCGTTCCCAAGTGGTGGAGCCATGGCGGCGCGGCTACCCAAGCGGATCCGGGCTATGCACCCTTGTTTTCATGGCCGACCGATTCGTCACCGTCTCACTCGACAAGCGGGACGTGCACTGCACGGCACGACTGCTGGACGACCGCGCGCCCCTGACCTGCACGGCGGTCTGGGAAGCCCTGCCACTCGCGGGCGACGTCTACCACGCCAAATACGCGCGCAACGAGATCTACGCCCTCTTCCCTCCCTTCGCCTCCACGGAACCCCCACTGGAGAACCCGACGGTCACCCCGATTCCCGGCGACCTCTGTTACTTCTCCTTCGCCGGCACCGAGCTGGGCACCAAGGCCTACGGCTACGACCGCGAGGTGCGACCCGGCACCACGGTGGTCGACCTGGCCCTGTTCTACGAACGCAACAACCTGCTCCTCAACGGCGACGTGGGCTGGGTGCCGGGGATCGTGTGGGGCCGGGTGGTGGAGGGCTTGGAGACAATGGCGGAGGCGTGCAACGACCTGTGGCGCAGCGGGGCGGCGGGGGAGACGCTCAGTTTCCGGCGGGCCGCCTGACACCGTCCTGCCCACCGCCCAGACCCTGGCTCGCTGGATCGACGCGGGCGGCTACCGGGCGACCGGATAACCCCGCGAGGTCAACCTGGAGTGCCCCGGGAACCGCGACGACTGGGTGACGGAACTCCAGGCACCGGTGACCCGGGCCTGATCAATCGCGCGAGCCGAGCGCGGCGTGGAGCCAGTCGAGGGACCCCGTCTTCAGCACGGCGTCGGCGAGTTCCTGGCCGCTCCTGGTGGTGATCCGGCCACGGCTGTTGTCGATCCACCGCTGGACGTTGGCGTACCCTTGATCGCGGTATTCGACGCCCTGGATCATGCACTCCAGCTTGTCCGCATCCCGAGCACACCGGGCCTCCAGGGACTCCTTGCCCTCGTACTCGGCGATCAGCTCCTTGACCGCGTCGGCGAGCATCGCGGGCATGCCGGCGACCTGGTCGGCGGTGATCGCCTCGGGGTCGGCCTCGCCCTTGGTGTACTTCTTGCCCAGGTGGTTGACGTCGCCGGTACGGGTTTCCTGGCTGTCGTGCCACACGGCGAGGAACGCGGCACGGGCCGGGTCGGCTCCTTCGAGCTTCGCGATGATCGTGGCGATCAGGGCGGTACGCCAGGAGTGATCCGCGACCGACTCAGGGTCTTTCACACCGGCCATCCACCACCCGGTCCGCTTGCTCTGCTTCAGCGTCCCCGCCTCGTACAGGAAGCGCGCTACAGCGGTCATCTCGTCGGACACCGTGGGCTCCTCTCACGCCTCAGCGAGGCGGATAACGTACCGGATGCTCTCCAACTCCCGCCGCGCGCGCGACGACAGCTCTCCGCTATCCAACATGATCGGGAGCCGGTCACGCAGGGCCCGGGCCACGACTCCGGATCGCAGCAGGTTGGGGCGCGCCTGGAGCAGGGACCACACGCTATGGATGTTGAGGTCCACGTAGCCGTGGTGGGGAGCAATGCCCTCCACGAGGTGGGCCAAGAGC
Source organism: Streptomyces sp. NPDC001093 (assembly GCF_040298985.1). Classification (NCBI taxonomy): domain Bacteria; kingdom Bacillati; phylum Actinomycetota; class Actinomycetes; order Kitasatosporales; family Streptomycetaceae; genus Streptomyces; species Streptomyces sp. NPDC001093. The sequence continues at coordinate 11,400 of NZ_JBEPBF010000124.1, forward strand.
TTGTGCCCGTTCCACGGGCCGAGGGAGCCGTCGGCGATGAAGTCGTCGCTCAGCTGCGGGACGGACGTCTCACCGATCCAGTAGGCCCAGTACGCCAAGTTCGCGGCCTCGCCGGCGTCGTCGTCCATGAGCGCGGTGTCGATGAAATACGACATGCGGTCGCGATCGCCCTGCCGGGCCGCGACCGCGGCCACGGAACGGGTGTTGAGCCAGGCGGTGAGCCAGTCCCGGGCGCTCGGTGCGCTGCTGGTGGGCGAGCCAGTCGCCGGCGTCGGCCGCCACGTCGTAGCCGGACAGGTAGAGGGCCTGGCGGCGGAGGAGAAACCGACCCGGGCCACGCGCCTGCTCGGCCGTGTGTCGCAAGCGTGCGAAGACGGTCTGCCGTTCGGCGGTGGTCAGCTCGGGGCCGGTCGGTGCCGGGCCACGGCGCGGCCGAGGCGGTGCGGGCAGGGTGCGGACCGAACGCGGCGGCACGCCAATGAGCGGCCACGCCAGCACTTCGGCGAGCTCGCGCTGCATCACCATCGCGCCCAGGGGGCTCTCCTCCACGGCGGCCTTGTTGTCCAGGACACTGGCGAGGAGGACGTCCGCCTCCAGTGCGCGCTCCAGCGTCTGGAGGAGCGCAGGGGAGTTGCGCATCTGCATCAGCCGGTGGCGTAAGCCGAGCATCTGGCCGACCGGTAACGCCGTCAGGGAGCGGCGGCCGGTCTCCCACCCGGCGATCGTGTCGGGGGAGACCTCCAGGCGTTCGGCGGCCTCGTCCTGGGTGTAGCCCTGCTGTTCGCGGATCACGCGGAGGACGTAGCCACTGAGCAGCCCCGTCCGGGGCCGCCGGGCCTTACCTGTACCGACGGTCAGGGTTTGTCGCGTGCTCGGCCGCATGGGAGGTCCATTCCCGGCGGTTTTCGTCAAACCACCCGTACTCGCGGTCACTTCAGGACGATCCGGCGACTTTCTAGGGTCGTTGGTGTCCCTGAATGAGCCTATTGGGAGGCCGCAGCACATGGGCTCCGATCTGTACACACCACCCGACGGTGTCACTCCGGGAAGCGTCGGAACGCCACAGACGAGACCCGCGATGGTGACCGGCGCCGAGCGTCGGCTTGCCGTCGACCTCGCCAAGGTGGACCACTACTTGGGTGAGGCCCGTCGGTACTGCATCAGCTTTGTGGGTTACACAGCGCTCAGGAATAGTCGCACGGGCGTGCTTCGCCCGTTGATGGCCGAGGGCGGCATGCCGATGGTTTCCACCGTGCTGCCGCGCGAGGCTGCGTCGGTGCCGGCCGCTCGCCGCCTCGTGCGGCATACCCTCGCGGACTGGCGGTTGCCGCACCTGGCGGAGGCTGCCGAACTGGTCGTCGCTGAGCTCGCCGCGAACGCCGTACAGCACACCCGGCACTCGGTCTTCGGGGTGACGATCCGCCGGGTTCCCGGACATCACGTACGAGTGGCCGTCACCGACAAGAGCCGTGCACTGCCGGTGCTGGGTCCTGTGGAGGAGGAGGCCGTGAGCGGCCGTGGCCTGGCCATGGTCGCTGCCACCACGAACCGGTGGGGGATCGACATGCTGCCCTGGGGCAAATGCGTTTGGGCCGACCTGGGGCTCAAGGACCCCGAGGCTCCGCGCCCAGCCGACGAGGTGCCCATGTTCGCCACCGTCAAGGCGCAGGCGCTGTACATCCTCATTGTGATGTCGCTTGCTGCCCTGCTCACTCTGTCCGTCGCATCCGACCGGCCGTGACGGCTCTTGACCCCCGCTCCGGCCGCGCCGTAGCGGTTCACGGCGGAGCGACCTCGGGCGCCGGTGGACTCGGCGCGTCGAAGAATCAGGCACTAGCGAAGGGAGGGACTGTGTTCCTGCCCCACAGCATCATCGAGCAGCTCACCGACGAGCAGGTAGACACCTGGAACCGGCACTACGCCGGAAACGGCCATGAGCGGCCGCGCTCCATCGAGGAAGGCATCTGGCGCCGCACTCAGGATCCCAGGGACGCCGCCGGATCGTGCATTACCGGTACCGGTACGACCTCGACTATGTCTTCCCGGTCCCCCGTTTGGTTCTGGCGGACCTGTACCTCTACCACTCCATCCTGGCCCCGGCCGACGAGATCAAGGCCTACCGTGACGCCATCGCGGTCTGGCTGGCCCAGGGGCGTTGGCGGCAGAAGGCCGATGATCTCTGGCAGCTTGGCGACCTGCGCGTCACGATCGCCACGTACGACGTCCATCCGCAGGACGAGCGCGCCGGCAGGGACACGCTGCCCGGGTTCCGATCGGTCGACCTCACCTTCGTCTCCGAAGACTTCGAGGTCACCCGGGCGGTGCGGCAGATGCCGTGGAATGTCCTCGCCGGCGGCATGCGGGTCAAGGAGCAGCGTGGCACCCCCGAGTACGCGCCGGACCTTGCGGGCCTGGCGGACTTCCTGCCGTTCCAGGTCGAGCTCGGCTGCGGCACGAGCATCGAGGCCGGGGTGCCGCCGCTGCATTTCCTGCACGAGATCTACCGGGTGACAGCCCGCAGGGACAACGCTCTGACACAGGCCCACGCGTTCACGATGGCCCCGGCCGACGACCCGTTCGTGAAGGAGATGCTGACCGTGCCCGGCGCCAAGGCGGAGCAGCTGGTGGAGATGTTCCGCGCCTGCTTCATGGCGCAGCCGACCCAGGCTCACCGCTCGCTGAAGGCGCTGCACGACGCAGGCCATTTCGTCGGCCCGGTGCTGCAACACAACTTCGATCTGCTTGCGGCGCGAGCCGGGCTGCCGGAGTGTTTCCTTCGCCGCTACGACCAGAAGATCCCGCCTGTGCCCTTCGTGGCAGGCGCGAAGGCGCTGCTGGTGGTCGGGCTGCACGCCGACCGGCGGGCCGTGCAGGCGCGTGCCCGCCAACGTGGCATGAAGGTCTTCTTTCTGGACACCGAAGGACTGGAAGCGAACGACGTCCACCACGAGTACCTGGTCGAGGGCGCCCGTGAGGGTGATGTCATCGTGCGCGCGCCCGCCACCCCGGCGCTGGAACGGCTCTGTCAGGTCCTTGGCGTCGACGTGGCCTTCGACGTGGCCGCGTGACCAGTACGTCTCGTGAGCTGCGCGCGACGCCAATAGCGTCTGGCGAATCGCGCGCGGCTCCACCCCGGGGTCGCCCACCCCGAAGGAGCAACCACCTCATGCGTGTTTCCGTCATCGGCTGCGGACATCTCGGAATCCCGCACGCCGCCGGCATGGCCCACCTCGGGCATGAAGTCCTCGGCGTTGAGCTGAATGCCGATCGAGTCGCCCAGCTCAACGGTGGCAACGCCCCGATCTACGAGGCCGGACTGCCCGAGCTGCTGGCCAAGCACACCGGCTCGGGCCAGCTGCGGTTCACCACGAGCATGGAAGAGGCCGCCGACTTCGCCGACCTTCACTTCCTCGCGGTAGGTACTCCGATCGCGCACGACGGCCGGTCGTACGACACCGGACAGGTCTTCGGCGCAGTACGCGCCCTTGCCCCGCATCTCACTCGGCCCTGCACGATCATGGGCAAGTCGACGGTGACCGTCGGCACGACGGCCCGGCTGACCGCGCTCGTGCAGCGCTTGGCTCCAGCCGGAGCCGACGTCGAGGTGGTGTGGAACCCGGAGTTCCTGCGCGAGGGCCATGCCGTGGAGGACACGCTGCGTCCGGACCGTATCGTCGCCGGCGTCACCAGCGAGCGCGCCGAGGCAGCCGTCCGCGAGGTGTACGCGCCGATCCTCGGCGAAGGCGCCCGGCTGATCGTGACGAGCCCGGAGACGGCCGAGCTGATCAAGGGCGCGGCGAACACCTTCCTCGGGCTGAAGCTGTCGTTCATCAACGCCGTGGCGGACATGTGCACGGCCGCCGGCGCCGACGTAATGACACTCGTCGAGGCGCTGGGCATCGATCCGCGCATCGGCGCGAAGGGCATGATGCCCGGCATCGGGTTCGGCGGCGGGTGTCTGCCCAAGGACGTCCGGGCCTTCACCGCGTCGGCGCATCAGCTCGGTGCGGCCGAGGCCGAGCGGCTGCTGCTGGCCGCCGAGTCTGTCAACGAGAGCCGGTCGGACATGGCTGTACAGCTCATCGAGGACGCTCTCGGGCGACCGGTAGCCGATGCCAGGGTCGCCATGTGGGGTGCCGCCTTCAAAGCTGGGACGAACGACGTGCGCGAGTCTCCGGCGCTGGCCGTCGCGAGCCGACTGCACCAGAGGGGCGCCCACGTCACCGTGCACGACCCGCATGCGTTGCAGACAGCTGCGCAGCGGCACCCCGAGCTGGAGTACGCAGACACCGTGGAAGAGGCCACGAGGGGCGCCGACATCGTGGTGACCGGCACCGAGTGGCCGCAGTTCCGCGAGGTCGACCCGGCTGTGCTCACCGGCGTCGCAGCCCGGCGTATCGCTGTCGACCTGCGGAACATCCTGGACGCGGAGTGGTGGGTCGGTGCCGGATGGACGGTGCACCAGCTCGGCCGCCCCTCGCGTCATCCGGCTTAGGCCGGATCGGCTTCCCGCGGCCGTACGCCGCGGGGATCGCCAGTGCGGAAGGGCCCGCTGGCGCGCGGAGTCGGGAGGGAAAGCCATGAACGCCGAAGAGGCCACGAGCATCGCGATCACCGGGCAGACCACCTTGGGTGAGCTGTGGCAGGCCATCGGAGCCCTGTCGGATGTCTGCGCCAGCGCGGGCGCGCACCTGCCCGAGGAGGAGCTGAAGGCTCTGCAGGTGGGTAAGGTCGCAGAGGAAGCCGGGGAGGCGATGCACGCGCTGCACGGACTCAAGGGCCTGACGACCTGCGCGGACGGGCACGACTGGGACGAGGTGACGAACGACCTCGTGGGTGCCGTCCTCGCGGCGATGATCGCCCTCCGGTACGTCAACGGCGACAGGGCGCCCGAGGAGTTCAACCGGATCGTCTTCAGGCGCACCCGTCGCGGCCGTGAGGCCCTGGAGGTTGCCGCCGCCTGATGTCGGCTCGCCACACCCGCCACACAATCGCCCTGGCCTGGCCGCCAGGGCGATTGTGTGGCGGGCACCGCATGGCAAGGAACGGCAGCGATTCCGGCATTGAGGCCGTCGACCCATGTGATTTCTTGACCCTCACACCGTGTCAGGCGGTCGACTCGGAGACATCATGTTCACCATCGGAGACTTCGCCCGGCACGGCCGTGTCTCGGTCCGGATGCTGCGTCACTACGACGCGACCGGCCTGCTGCGCCCGGCCCACGTCGACCCCGCCAGCGGCTACCGCCACTACACCGCCGCGCAGCTCGCCCGGCTCAACCGGATCATCGCGCTCAAGGACCTCGGATTCACCCTCCAGCAGGTGCGCGACATCGTGGACGAGAAGGTGGGCGCCGAGGAACTGCGCGGCATGCTGCGGCTGCGGCGGGCCGAACTGGAGACCGCCATGGCGGCCGCGGAGGCACGGCTGGTCCAGGTCGAGGCGAGGCTCCGAGCGATCGAGAGCGAGGGGCACATGCCCGCGAACGACGTCGTCATCAAGAACGTTCCTGCCGTCCGGGTGGCGGAGCTGACCGCGACCGCCGCGAGTTTCCAGCCCGAGGACATCGGCCCTGTCATCGGGCCGCTCTACGACGAGCTGTTCCGGCGCCTGGAGGCGGCAGGTGTCACCCCCACGGGCCCCGGCATCGCCTCCTACGAGGACGCCCCGGAGGGCGGCGGCAGGATCACCGTCCACGCCGCGGTCCAGGTCTCGGCCCCTGTCCAGGACGGCGCCCTGCGCATCCTCGACCTGCCGCCCCTCGACCGGGCGGCGACCATCGTGCACCGCGGCTCGATGGACACCGTCCTGCCCACCGCCCAGACCCTGGCCCGCTGGATCGACGCGGGCGGCTACCGGGCGACCGGATACCCCCGCGAGGTCAACCTGGAGTGCCCCGGGAACCGCGACGACTGGGTGACGGAACTCCAGGCACCGGTGACCCGGGCCTGATTCCCGGCGGTAGCCTCAGGGCCGGCCCCGTACCCGTCACACCGCTCCGGCCTCGTACAACGCGTGCGCCGCCCGCAGTACCAGATCATCCCGGTGCCGGGCCGCCACGAGCTGCATCCCCACCGGCAGCCCGTCCCCGTCCGTCCCCACCGGGACGGTCGCCGCGGGCTGCTGGGTGAGGTTGAACGGGTAGGTGAAGGGTGTCCAGCCCGTCCAGCGCCGGTGGGCCGAACCCCTCGGCGTCTCCACGCCCGCCTCGAACGCCGTCAGGGGCAGGGTCGGGGTGACCAGGAGGTGGAAGCGCTCGTGGAAGCGGCCCATGCGCCGGCCGAGGTCCATGCGGACGTCGACCGCGGCCAGGTAGTCCAGCGCGCTGTAGCGGGCGCCCCGCACGCAGATCTCCCGCAGGCCGGGGTCGAGCAGCTGGCGCTTGCGCGCGGAGAAGCGCTCGGTGAGCCGGGCCGCGCCGCTGAACCACAGGGTGTGGAAGGCCTCCACCGGTTCGCTGAAGTCCGGGTCGGTCTCCTCGACGTACGCGCCGAGGTCGGCCAGCAAGGCCACCGCCCGCCGTACCGCCGCCGCGACCGCCGGGTGGACCGGGACCTGGCCGCCGAGGGACGGGGAGTACGCCACCCGCAGTCCGTGCACACCGCCCCTGAGCCCCTCCGTGAAGGAGCCGGGCGCGGGCGGCAGGCCCGACCAGTCGCGGGGGTCCGGGGCGCTGATGACGTCCAGCAGCAGGGCCGCGTCGGCCGCGTCCCGGGTCATCGGGCCCGCGTGGGAGAGGGTGCCGAACGCGCTCGCCGGATAGAGGGGCACCCTGCCGTACGTCGGCTTCAGGCCGAAGATGCCGCAGAACGCGGCCGGGATGCGGATGCTGCCCCCGCCGTCCGTGCCCAGCGACAGCGGGCCCGCGCCGAGCGCCACGGCCGCCGCGCTGCCCCCGCTGGAGCCGCCGGCGGTGCGGGAGTGGTCGTGCGGGTTGCGGGTGGTGCCGGACAGCGGGGAGTCCGTCACGCCCTTCCAGCCGAACTCGGGGGTCGTCGTCTTGCCCAGGAACACCGCGCCGTGCTCGCGGAGCCGGGCCACCGAGGGGGCGTCCTCGTCCCAACTCCCCTGCTCGGAGATCGTCTTGGAGCCCCGCAGGGTGGGGTGGCCGCGCAGCAGGAGGATGTCCTTCACCGTCACCGGGACCCCGTCGAGCAGCCCGGCCGGCTCGCCGCGCCGCCAGCGCTCCTCCGACTCCCGCGCCCGGGTCAGCGCGTCCTGCTCGGTGAGGCGTACGAACGCGTTCACCTCCGGCTGGATGCGGCGGGCCCGTTCCAGGGCCTGCGCGGTCGCCTCCACGGGGCTGAACTCGCCCTTGCGGTAGCCGTCGAGGAGTTGTACGGCGGTCAGGTCGGTGAGCTGCATGCACCCTCCAAGAGGCCAAGAGGTCAAGAGGTCAAGAGGTCCGAGAGATCAGTGACCGGGCACGTAACCGCGTTTCTTGTCGACCACGTTCACCAGTGATCTGCCCGCCGCCCACCGCTCGTACAACTCCACGAACTGCGCGCCCAGTTCGTCCCGCCAGCCGACCGTGTCCCCGCTCATGTGCGGGGAGACGATCAGCCCCGGCAGCCCCCACAGCGGGCTGTCCGGGGGGAGGGGTTCGGTGGTGAAGACGTCCAGGGCCGCGCCCGTGATCCAGCGCCGGGTCAGGGCGTGGGCGAGGGCGTCCTCGTCCACCAGCGCGCCCCGGCCGACGTTCACGAAGAACGCCGACGGCTGCATCACGCCGAACCGGTGGCCGTCGAACATGCGGTACGTCTCCTCGGTGAGCGGTGCCGCCGCGATCACCCAGTCCGCGCGGGAGATCAGCCGGTCCAGGTCGGCCGGCCCGTGGATGCCGGTCCGCGGCACCCGCCCGACCAGCGCCGTCGTCACGCCGAGGGCCTTCAGGGTGCGTACGATCGCCCGGCCGATCGGGCCCGAGCCGACCACGCACGCGCGCGTGCCCGCCACCCGCCGGCCCTCCCGGTGCCGCCAGGTCCGCTCCCGCTGGTACTCCAGGGTGCGCGGCAGGTCCTTGGCGACCGCCAGCACCAGGGCCGCCACGTACTCGGCGATCGGCTGGTCGAAGATCCCGCGCGCGTTCGTGACCACCGTGTCCGACGCGGCCAGCTCCGGGCCCAGCAGATGGTCCACGCCCGCGCTCGCCGTGTGCACCCAGCGCGGGCGGGGCCCCTCCCCGGGCCAGGCCTCGCGGACCGCGTGCGAGGTGAAGTCCCAGACCAGCAGGACGTCCGCCTGCGGCAGCCGCTCGGCCAGGTGGGCGGCGTCGGTGTGCACGATCCGGGCGCGGCCGGTCAGCCGGCCGAGGCGCGGCGGCGGGTCGGCGTCCAGCACGAGGAGGGTCGGGAGAGTCGTCATACGGGGCGGCTCCGAGCGTCTGATGTGCGCGGACCAGGTGTGCTGACGTGCGCTGATTATGCGCGGATTGACCACGCTCGCACCCGAATCTACCTTCGTCAACACGGGCGTACTCGCGATCCGTTGCCCACTCGTCTCCCAGCGTGAGGCCGGTGCCAGCCATGGACGTCTCTTTTCTCGGCGGCCCCCGCCTCCAGCGCGGTGTGGGCGTGGTCGCCCCCTTCGACTTCGCCCTCGACCGGGAGCTGTGGCGCTGGGTGCCCGACGAGGTGTCGCTGCATCTGACCCGGACCCCGTTCGTGCCGGTCGAGGTGAGCCTGGACCTGGCCCGTCTGGTGAGCGAGCACGAGACCCTCGGTGACGCCGTGCGCGCGCTGACCGCCGTCGCGCCCGAGGTCGTCGCCTACGCCTGCGCCTCCGGCAGCTTCGTCGGCGGGATCCCCGGGGAGCGGGCGATGTGCGCGGCGATGCGGCTCGCGGGCGCGCCGCCCTCGGTGACCACCTCCGGCGCGCTGCTGGAGGCGCTGGCCGAGCTGCGGGTCCGGCGCGTCGCGCTGGTCACGCCGTACACCGTGTCCGTGACCCGGGCGCTGGAGGACTTCGTCGCCGAGGCCGGCGTCGAGGTCACCGGGTGCGCCTTCATGGGCCTGACCCGGCATATCTGGCGGGTGCCCTACCGGGACGTCGTCGCCATGGCCCGGCAGGCGGTCCGCCCCGGCACCGCCGACGCGCTCTTCATCTCCTGCACCAACCTGCCGACGTACGACGTGATCCCCCAGCTGGAGGCCGAGCTGCGCATTCCCGTGCTGTCTGCCAACCAGGTCACGATGTGGGCTGCGCTGCGCCGGCTGGGTACCCGAGCCGTGGGGCCGTACCAGGCGCTGCTGGACGAGTCGGCGCGCGCCTGGCCCCCCGCACTGCCGGAAGAGACGCAGGAAGCGACACCGGAAGAGACGCAGGAAGGCTGGACATGACCGCACTCGGATTCCTCTACCCGGGCCACTCCGCCGAGGACGACTATCCACGCATCGAGCAGCTCCTGGGCAGCGACATCCGGGTGGACCTGGTCCACACCGACATCGGCGAGGACGCGCACCGGGTGGCGGCGCTGCGCGAGATGGGCTCCACCGAGCGGCTCGCGACGGGCATGGAGAGCCTGCGGCTGACCGGGGCCGAGACGGTGGTGTGGGCCTGCACCAGCGGCGGCTTCGTGCACGGCTGGGAGGGCGCACAGGAGCAGGTGCGCACGCTCGCCCGGCTGGCCGGGATGCCCGCGTCCTCGACGTCGTTCGCCTTCGTGCACGCGGCCCGGGAGATCGGGGTGCGGCGGGTCGCGGTCGGCGCGACCTACCCGGAGGACGTCGCCGCGCTGTTCGCGGACTTCCTGCGGGCCGCGGGGCTCGAGGTGACCGGGATGCGGTCCTCGGGGATCGTCACGGCGGCGGAGGTCGGCACGTGGGGCGAGGAGGACGTGCTGACGCTGGCCCGGGCGGCCGACGTCCCGGACGCGGAGGCGGTACTGCTCCCGGACACGGCCCTGCACACGGCCGCGCATCTGTCGTTGCTGGAGAAGGCGCTGTCCAAGCCGGTGCTCACGGCGAACCAGGTGACGGTGTGGGAGGGGCTGAGGCTGGCCGACCGGCGGGTCAACGCGCCGACGCTGGGGACGCTGTTCACCCGCGAGCCCCTGGTCCAGGTACGGGAATAGGCTGCGGGAATCGGCTGCGGGAATCGGCTGCGGGAATCGGCTGCGGGAATCGGCTGCGGGAATCGGCTGCGGGAATCGGCTGCGGGAATCGGCTGCGGGAATCGGCTACGGGAATAACCGGAGACTGCCTCCTGTTAGGTGTGGCCAGGACAGCGCACGCCACGAACAGGAGGCCCACACCGTGTCGGCAGACGAGGCAGACGAGATCCGGGGCACAGCGGACGAGATCCGGGGCACCACGCACGGGACCGCCCCCGCCCCCCTCTCCGTACTGGACCTGGTGACCGTCGGCGCGGGCAGCACCGCCTCCGACGCCCTGCGCACCAGCGTGGCGCTGTCCCGGTTCGCCGAGGCCCGCGGCTTCCACCGGTACTGGGTCGCCGAGCACCACTCCATGCCCGGCGTCGCCTCCTCCTCGCCCGCCGTGATCCTCGCCCACCTCGCCGCCCACACCGAGCGCATCCGGCTCGGCTCGGGCGGCGTCATGCTGCCCAACCACGCGCCCCTCGTCATCGCCGAGCAGTTCGGCACGCTGGAGGCGCTCGCGCCGGGCCGCATCGACCTCGGCCTCGGCCGCGCCCCCGGCACGGACGGCGCCACGGCCGCGGCCCTGCGCCGTACCGACACCCTGAACGAGGGCGCCGACGACTTCCCGGAGCAGCTCGCCGAGCTCACCCGCTTCCTGGACGACGACTTCCCCGACGGGCACCCGTACCGGCGGATCCACGCGATCCCGGGTCCCGTCCAGGCCACCACCCCCGGCGGCGTCCAGTCAACGCACCGCCCGCCGGTCTGGCTGCTCGGCTCCTCCGGCTTCAGCGCCCGTCTCGCCGGCCTGCTGGGCCTGCCGTTCGCCTTCGCGCACCACTTCTCCGCGCAGAACACCATCCCGGCCCTGGACCTGTACCGGCAGACCTTCCGCCCCTCCGCGGTCCTCGGCGAGCCCTACGCCCTGATCGGTGTCTCCACCCTCGCCACCGACGACGCGCGCGAGGCCCGCCGCCAGACCCGGGCGATGGCCCTCAACATGCTCCGGCTGCGCACCGGCCGGCCCGGCCTCTTCCCCGACCCGGACGAGGCCGAGAAGCACGAGTTCAGCCCGATGGAGGAGGAGTTCATCACCTCCTGGACGTCCACCATCGTGCACGGCACCGCCGACGAGGTCCGCACCGGCCTGGACGACCTGCACAAGCGCACCGGCGCCGACGAGCTGATGCTCGTCTCCCACGCCCACCGCGGCGAACTCCGGCTGCGCTCCTACGAGTTGATCGCGGACGCCTACGGCCTGCCGGCCGCCTGACAGCAGGGCGTGGCGTGGTGAAGGTCCGGCCGGAGGGGCACCGCCGTCCGACGGCCGCGCGACGGAGCCGACGTACAGCGGCATCCGCGCCGACCCGTCGCCGATGCCCCGCTCCTCCTCGCTCATGTCCCAAGCAGCGCCCGCCTCTTCCGCGGGCCGGACATGACGCAGTCCCGTACCGGACCGGACACCCGGCGGTGCGCGGGGTGCGGGACGGTCAGAGCTGAGGGCAGGCCTTGGCGCCGAGCAGCTCGGAGATACGATCCGGCGGCACCGGGCGGGAGTACAGCCAGCCCTGGCCGGTGTCGCAGCCGATGCGGCGCAGGCGGGTGGCCTGGGCCGAGGTCTCCACGCACTCGGCGGTGACGGTCAGGCCGAGCCGGTGGGCCAGCTGGATCATCGCCTCGACGATGACCTCGTCGGCGGGGTTGGGCGGAACGCCCTTGGGTGCCTCCTCGTACTGGAAGCCGCGCACGAAGGAGCCGTCCAGCTTCAGGACCTTCACCGGCAGCCTGCTCAGGTACGCCAGGTTCGAGTAGCCGGTGCCGAAGTCGTCGATGGCGATGCGCACGCCCATGTCGCTGAGTGCCTGCAGGGCCTGGAGCGGCCGGCCTGCCGAGCCCATCACCGCCGACTCGGTCAGCTCCAGCTGGAGCAGATGCGGGGCGAGTCCCGTCTCGGCCAGGATCCCGGCCACGTCGGCCACCAGGTCGGAGTCCCACACCTGCCGTACGGCCACGTTGACGCTGACGAAGATGGGCGGCTCCTCGGGGTGGTCCAGCTGCCAGCGGCGGGCCTGGCGGCAGGCGGTGGCGAGCGCCCAGCGGCCGAGCTGGACGATCGAGCCGTCCTCCTCGGCCAGTCCGATGAACCGATTCGGCGTCAGTGTGCCGAACTGAGGATGATTCCAGCGGATCAACGCCTCGACCCCGGACAGGCGTCCGTCCTCCATGCCGACCAACGGCTGGTATTCGAGCGCGAATTCGCCGCGGTCGATGGCGGGGCGCAGAGTGGACGACAGGGCCTGACGGGTCATCCGGTGCGCGTTGCGCTCGGGGTCGAACAGGGTCCAGCGGCCCTTGCCGTCGGCCTTCGCCCAGTACAGGGTCGTGTCCGCGGCCTGCATCAGGCCGGTGGCCGTCGTACCGGCCGCGTGCCGCTCGACGACCCCGATGGACGCCGTCAGGGACAGGCGCTGGCCCGCCAGGTCGAAGGGCTCCTCCAGGGCCTTCAGCGCCGACTCGGCGAGCTCGGCGAGCTGTTCGGTGCCGGTGGAGTCCTCCACGAGCAGCGCGAACTCGTCGCCGCCGAGCCGGGCCACCAGCGGGGTCACCGCGCGGGCGTAGCCGGCCTCGTCCGCCACCCGGGTCAGACGCTCGGCGACGGCCGCGAGCAGCCGGTCGCCGACGCGGTGGCCGAGGGTGTCGTTGACCGCCTTGAAGCCGTCGAGGTCCAGGTAGCACAGCCCGATCCGGCCGGTGCCGCTCTGCTCGTACGACTCCGCCTCCAGCGCGGCCGACAGCCGCTCGAAGAACAGCGTGCGGTTGGGCAGCCGGGTCACCGGGTCGTGCATCTGCAAGTGCCGCAGCCGCGCCTGGAGTTCACGGCGGGCGCTGATGTCGGCGACGGACAGCAGCACCCCCGGCCGGCCGTCGCCGAGCGGGGAGACGGTGACCTGCACCCACACCGAGTGCCCCTCGGGGTGCTTCAGCCGGCGGGTGCAGCGCAGCCTCGCCTGCCGGCCGCGCAGGACCTCGCGGTAGGCGTGCCAGCTGCGGGCGTCGGAGGCGAGGTCGACCAGGTCGGCGGCGACCCGCCCGGTGAGCGTGTCCGGATCGCTGCCGAGCAGCTCGCCGAAGGCCGCGTTGGCGCCGGCGACGAGTCCGGCGCGGTCCACGACGGCCATGGCGAGTGGGGCGGCCGCGAAGACACGGTGGTAGGTGGTGTAGTCACTGTCTGTGACGGCTGACCGGTCGAGGTCTGCCGCGGGCGTCGGCCCTTCGGACGTTCCGCTCACCGCTCGCTCCCGCAGTGCACTCGATCTGAGTCCGTGCCTGTCCGTGCCGGAAAGTGTGCCGATCATAGAGGCTGGCCCCGGGCCCTTCCAGCCACTGTCCAGTGTCCCGGACGGAGCACAGTTTCTGACAGATCGTTTCTGCCCGCACGTGGACGGGTTCTTCAGGCCCCCGACCAGTTGTGACGTTCCGTGAGTGTTCCGGGGTGTCGGGCGCCGGAGCGCGCCGGCGCTTTCGGGGGCGCGCTCACCCTTGTGGTGCAGGCGAACAGGGCATAGCGCAATAAATACCAGCAATCTGGATGCGGGTCCCGTGAACCGCGTCCGGAGGTCATGGCCGTGACCAAGCTGCGCAGCACCGCCGCCGTGTGCACCACGCTGTCGGCGCTCGCCGCGACATCGATCCTCGGCGGCCCGTCGGCCGCCGAGCCCTTCTCCACGGCCCCCTGCGCCCTGCACCGGAGCGACGCCCACCACTCCGAGGGCGCGGACTCCTGGAACTCCGACTACACCCGCCCGACCGGCGCGCTCGACGCCGTGATGGTCTTCCTCTCCTTCCCGGACGCCGCCCCGCGCACCACGCCCGCCGAGCTCGCCGCCGACCACTTCCCGGCCACCAGCCACTACTACGAGCAGGCCTCCTACGGCAGGTTCACCCTCCGCCCGCACGCCTTGCGGCACTGGCTGCGCATGCCCCGGCCGTCCACGGCGTACGCCATAAAGCGGGACTGGGACGTGGACGACCGGGCCGCCTACCTCCAGGACGCGTTCGCCGTGGCCGACAAGGAGGTCGACTTCTCCCGCTACCAGGTCGTGTACTTCGTCGCCGACCCGGACGCGCCCGGCGTCGACTCGGACGCCACGAAGGTCGTGAACCTCGACACACCCGTCCACGTGGACGGCATCGACATCCACCGGGTCGTCACCGTCTTCGAGAAGCACCCGCCGGACCACCTCGTCCTCGCCCACGAGACCGGCCACATGTTCGACCTGCCCGACCTCTACCACCGCCCGGTCGACGGCAAGGGCGACTGGGACACCTACGTCGGCGACTGGGATCTGATGGGCAGCCAGTTCGGGCTGTCACCCGACATGTTCGCCTGGCACAAGTGGAAGCTGGGCTGGCTGGATCCGCGCCAGGTGGTGTGCGTGCGCGGCGCACGGCCGACCCGGCTGACCCTGGAGCCGCTGGAGGCCGGCCCGGGCATCCCGGTGCAGGGCGCGGCGGGCACCCCCGCCTTCGGCCTCGGGCACGGGGTGAAGCTGGCGATCGTGCGCACCGGGCCCGACAGCGCCCTGGCCTTCGAGGCACGCGGCACGGGCGGCAACGACCGGGCCACCTGCCGGCAGGGCGTCCTCGTGTACCGCGTCAGAAGCGGAGCGGAGTCCGGCGGCGGCCCGGTGGAGGTCGTGGACGCCCACCCGCACACCGAGGCCTGCTGGGAGAGCTCGGTCTACCCGCCCCTCGCCGACGCCCCGGTCGCCCTCGGCGAGAGCTTCACCGTGCCCGGGGAAGGCGTCCAGGTGGAGGTGGAGGGGAGGACGGCTTCGGGGGCGTGGACGGTGAGGATCACGCCGGGGATCAGGGACTAGGGGCGCATGCGCACATACGAGAACGGCGGGGCCGGATTCTTTCGAACCGGCCCCGCCGTTTCCTTCGCGTGCGCCGCCAGGGACTCGAACCCCGGACCCGCTGATTAAGAGTCAGCTGCTCTAACCAACTGAGCTAGCGGCGCCTGCTGACATCGTAGACCTTAGCATCCTGGTCGGCGGGAGGAAAAATCGAAATCCGCACGGCGGCGCGGGCCGCTCGCACGGCCGCCCAGAGCACGACTTCCGGGCCGGGCAGCCAGGGGTGACGGTTGTCCGGAGCGACCAGCCAGCGGGAGTCACCGGGGGTGTCGCAGCCGGCCGGCGCTGGGACGGTCACCGCGTCGCCCGTGCCGTGACACAGCAGCGGCGGCACCGCCTGCGTACGGTTCGAGCCCCACTCCTCCCACGCCAGCAGCGAGGGCAGCCGCTGGGCCGTGCCCGGCGCGGCGAACAGCAGCACGCGGCCCCGGAACACCGCGACCGGGCCCGAGCCCGGGCCGTCGTCCCACAGCCGGTCCAGCATCCGGCGGCCGAAGATCGCCGGGGCGCTCACCACGTCGAAGACGGTGCCGCAGGGCAGGACGACCGGGGCGTCCGGGCGCTCCTCCCAGAGGGCGAGGGTGCTCCGCGGATACGTGCCCGCCGAGGCGAGCCAGTCGACGCCGTCGGAGGTGACGCGGGTGACGTTCGGTGCGCTGCTCATGCCACCTACATGTACCGGCCGTGAGTGCGCGGTTCTTCTGAGTTGCGGAAAACCGGGACAAGGGGGTGTGGGCAGGAGTATCTTGCCCGCCTGGCATATGCCAGGCGCGGATCACACCGGATCGGGGTACGTCCGCCCCTCGCTGTTGCCCCGCATCAGGTCCCGGCCGAACTCGACCATCTTCTTCGCGTAGTCCTCGGTCCACTCCGCCCGCTCGGCGATGTCCGCCGGGGTCAGCCGGTCGAAGCGGCGCGGGTCGGCGAGCTGGGCCGCCGCGACGGCCTGGAACTCCAGGGCCCGGTCGGCGGCCGCACGGAACGCCTGGGTCAGCTCCGTGGCCCTGGCCAGCAGCGCGCGCGGATCCTCGATCGACTCCAGGTCGAAGAAGTGCTCGGGATCGCCGGCCGCCTCCGCGGGCTCGAAGATCAGAGGCGCGGGGCGTAGCCGCGGTTCATTCCGACGCGGCGTGGGCTCCGCCATGTCCTGTCTCCTCCTCGTACGGTTCGCTCGGCACCGCCTTCAGGTGGGCCACCGTCCATTGTCCCGCGCCCCCGCAAGGGGCCCTCAAGGTCGAAGGCTCACCCTGTGTTCCGCCACTCTCCGGGCCGGGCCGGCACTCGTGTGCGCTCATGGTCGCCAGTCCACCCTGTGTTCCGTCAGGTGTGCCAGGACCGCGTGGTTCGCCTCCCAGCCGTCCGGGGCTGTAACCATGTGCCGCCTCCGGCGGCGTGCCGGACTGCGTCCGGCGGTGGGGTGGTGTGGCGCTGATCGCCCGTGGGCGGGTGCCGGAGGGGTGGTCATGGTCGCCAGCTCACCCTGTGTTCCGTCAGGTGTGCCAGGACCGCGTGGTTCGCCTCCCAGCCGTCCGGGAATTTCACCAGCGTGCCCAGCTGGACGGGTTCCGTGGACGGGTAGGCGTCCAGGAGGTCGCCGACGCCCGCGCGGCAGACCATGATGCAGGCGTGCCGGTGCCGGGAGGCCAGGACGCACAGGCGGCCGGTCTCCAGGTGGAAGGCGGTGGCGTCGGGGCGGCCCGAGAGTGGGTGCAGGACGACCGTGACGTCGTACTCCCGGCCCTGGAGACGGTTCGCGGTGTCCACCGTGACGTCCGCCACGCCCAGCTCGGCGAGCGCCGTGCGCACCGCCGCCGCCTGGTCGCGGTGGGCCGTGCCGACGGCGACGCGGTCGGCGGTGAGGGGCGCGGGCTCATCCGAGCGCTCGGAGAACGCCGCGCCGCCTCTGTCCAGCAGACGGCGCACGACGGTCGCCACCGCCCGCACCGCCTCGGGATCCGTGCGCGGGGTGTGCCGGGCGGGCAGCTCCAGCAGGCCCCAGCCGGACTCCGCCGCCTCGTCGATCACCCGGTCAGGGCCGGAGCCGTCCGAGGGGACCGCGAAGGCCAGTCGGCGGTCGCCGTGGCCGGTGCCGCTGCGGAAGGGGGTGTACGGATAGAACGCGTCCGAGATCAGGGGGGCCGCGGAGGCCGGGAGGCGCCAGGAGACCGGGAGGCGGTGCTGGGGAAGGCCGGGGTTGTGGGCCAGCAGGGTGGTCACGGCGGAGGCCGAGGGGTCGTACGACAGCCCCGCCCACTGCTCGCTGCCGACGATCGCGAACGGGTCCAGCTGCCCGGGGTCGCCGACGAACAGCGCCCGCTCGAACAGGCCCGCCACGGCCAGCAGGGAGTCCGAGCGCATCTGGTACGCCTCGTCCACGATCGCGTGCCGCCAGGGCTCGTCGGCCTTCACATGCGCCCACTTCGCCGCCGTGGACAGCACGACCGGCAGGCCGTTCAGGTCGGCCGCCTTCGCCGACGTGCGGACCTGCGGCAGGTCGTCCAGCGCCTTGTCGTAGGGGTCGCTGTCGCTGCTGTGCAGCCGGCCGACCGGCAGGTCCGGGTTCTTCTCGGCGAGCCGGAGGACGAGATCGTCCACCTGGGCGTTCGTCTGCGCCACGACCATCAACGGGCGCCCGGCGTCGGCCAGTTCGAGGGCCGCGCGGACCACGAGCGTCGACTTGCCGGCGCCCGGCGGGGAGTCCACGACCACACCGCGCTCGCTGCCGTGCAGGGTGTCGTGGAGGATCGCCTCTGTGGCGCGGGCGGCAGCGGCTCCGGGGTCGAAGTCGACCGTCGTCACAGGACGTCCTCCTCGGTGATGGGGTCGGCCGCCTCCTGGACGGCCTCACCCGGCGGGCCGCCGTGGGTCCACGGGGTCTCCTCCGGGTCGGGCAGCTTCGCGCCGCCGCGCTGCTCGTGCTCGAACAGGGTGAAGCAGATCCGGTCGCCCTTCTCCGGCACCGAACCGGGCTCCGGCTCCTTGCCGCGGCCCATCTTGTCCAGGACGCGGAGGACCAGCACACCTCCGTCCGAGGAGCCCTCGTACCCGACGAACTCCGCCGACTGCGGCTTGCCGCCCAGCGAGCGGTACGCCTTCGCCCGCTCGGCGAGATGCGGCCGGTCGTCCGTGCGGACCGTCACCAGCGGGCGCGGGCTCGGCCGCTTGCCCTCGCTGTACGCCATGACGACATCGGTCACCTCACCCGCGAACGCCTCCCCGGTCAGCCGCCGCCCCGCCATCACCAGCGGGTCGTCCAGCGCCTCCTGCGCCTCCAGCCGGGCCTGCTCGCGCTCGCGCGTGGCCAGCTTGTTCGCCGCCGTCACCGCGTCGTCCCGGCGCGGCTGCGGGGGCTCGCCCGCCAGCACCCGGTCGCGGTGCCCGGTGAAGGACCAGCGGTCGCGGGTCCAGCGCTCCTCCACGTGCGCGCCCTCCGGCAGCGCCCGCAGCAGGTCCAGGCCCCGCCACACCGCGTCCCAGGTGGGCCGGGTGCGGCTTTCCACCAGGTCGCGGATCTCCCGCTCGGCCGCCGTGAGCGCGGCCAGCCGGTCGTCGGCGGCCAGGGCGTCCTCGGCGGCGGCGAGTGCGGTGCGCGCGCGGTCGTAGCGCTCGATCGCGGGGGCCAGCAGCCTGTTGTCGAACGCCGGGTCGGTGGCGGGTCCGGCCGGCGGGCACAGCAGCTGGCCGGCGGCGTCCCGGGCGAGCTCGGCCCGGCGCGCGGCCTCGGCGCCGGAGGTGCCCTCCGGAGGGTCGATCCAGGCGAGCAGCGCGCCCAGGTGCTGGTCCTCCAGGCTGGACTGGCCGGTCGCCCAGTGCCGGGACAGCACGTCGGTGAGGGCCAGGAGGAGGGAGGAGCCGGGAACGCGGGAGCGCTCGCCGTAGTGGGTGAGCCAGCGGCCCAGCAGCGGCACCCGGGGCGGCGCCGGATAGGGGGTTTCAGGGTCCTGCTCGGCGGTCCGGCGGAACCGCATCGAGCGGCCCAGCAGCCGTACGAAGTCCAGGCCGGCCCGGCTCGGCACGATCAGCTGGGGGGCGTCCGCGCACAGCTCCACCTCGACCTTGACCCGCTTGCCGGTCTCCGGGTCGGTCTCGGTGCGCTCGGCCGCCTCCACCGACTCGGCGCAGGAGTCGATGTACGGCAGGACGACGTCGGCCAGTTCGGCGAGGAAGGCGAAGCGCAGGTCGCGGTCGCGGGGCTGCGGTACGACCAGCAGGCGCGGCGCGTCCCGGTCGGTGCCGACCAGCGCGCCGAGCGGGGCGCCCGCCTCACCGGCGGTGGTGAGCGGCACGAACACCAGCGGGCGCGTCGACAGATGGCGGTGCCGGACGGTAGCGGCGGGCTGGGCCCGGCCGCTGCTGACGGCCTCGAGCCGGGAGAGGGCGGCGATCAGGGACACGGGGCGACCTCCCGGTGGGCCTATCACCCGCGCCCAGATCCTGCGGGCGGCGCGGAACTTGGCGACCTCCTCCAGC
>NZ_JBEPBF010000125.1:0-30760 GCF_040298985.1 Streptomyces sp. NPDC001093
CCGCCCCCGGCCTGGCCGGCGCCGGCGCCGACCCCGAACGGCACCGCACCTGGCCCACCTTGCCCGCGGCCGTCGTGGCCGCCGCCGCGCTCGTCCTGGGCGCCGGTTTCTACCGTGCCTTCACCGGCCATCACGCCCTCTTCCCGAGCGGCACCGTGGGCTGGTCGCTCGCCCTGCTCACCGGTGTCATCGTCGGCCACCTCGTCATGCTGGGCCGCGCCCGCTGGTGGGGCGGTACCGGCTCCGGCGCCGCGCTCACCCTCGCCGTCCTGCTGCTCTACGGCTGGGTGCCGGCGGGCATGGTCAGCCTCACCGTCGTCGTCCTGGTCGGCATCGCCCGGCGCCACCGCGGCCGGCAGGGCGTGCTGCACGGCGCGGTGGACATCCTCGGCATCGGCGCCGGCGCGCTGCTGCTCGGCGCGTTCGGCCGCGTCCCGAGCGTCGAGACGCCCTGGCGGCCCGACAGCTGGAGCTTCACCGCCGCGCCCGAGGTGGTCCTCGCCGCCGTCGCCTACCTCGCGGTCAGCCGCGGCCTGCAGTGGTACCTGTACGTCCCGCGCGGCGGCAAGGTGCCCACCGTGGCCCGTACCGCCCTGGTGAGACAGGGCCTGCTCGCCGTCGCGCTGCTCGGCATCGCGCCACTGCTGTGCGTCGTCGCCGACGCGGAGCCGATCCTGCTCCCGCTGTTCGCCATCCCGCTCATCGCCCTCGACTCCACGCTGTGGATGGCACGCGCGCGTGCCGAGGAGCAGCTGCGCGACCCGCTGACCGGCCTGCCCAACCGGCAGTGGCTGCTGGAGCGGATCTGGACGGCCCTCGACGACGCCGAACGCATCGGCGCCCGTTCCGCCCTCATGCTGATCGACCTCGACCGTTTCCGGTCGGTGAACGACACGCTCGGTCATCTCGCGGGTGACCGGCTGCTGCTCCAGATCGCCGACCGGCTGCGGCTCGCCCTGCCGCGCGGAGCGGAGGCCGCGCGGCTCGGCGGCGACGAGTTCGCCGTGTTACTTCCCGTCGCCGACTCCACGACCTCGGCCACGCGCGTCGCCCGCGGCCTCGTCGCCGCGCTCAGCTCCCCGCTGGACCTCGACGGGCTCACCCTCGTCCTGGAGGCCAGCGCCGGCGTCGCCGTCTTCCCCGACCACGCCCTGGACGCAGAAGGACTGCTGCGGCGCGCCGATGTGGCGATGTACCAGGCGAAAAGGGACCGTACGGGCGTCGAGGTGTACGAGTCCAAGCGGGACTCCAACACCCCGGACCGGCTCGGCCTGCTGGGCGATCTGCGCCGGGCGCTGGACGCCCACGAGGTGCAGCTGCACTACCAGCCCAAGGTCCGCTTCGACGGTCAGGTCGCCGGCCTGGAGGCGCTGGTGCGCTGGGTGCACCCCGAGCGCGGGAAGGTTCCTCCGGACGAGTTCATAGCGATCGCCGAGTCCTCCGGGCTGATGCCCCATCTGACCGAATATGTCCTGGAGACGGCGCTCGGGCAGGTCGCCAAGTGGCGCGCGCAGGGCCTGAGGGTGCCGGTCGCGGTCAACGTCTCCCCGCGCGACGTCCACACGCCCGGTTTCGCGGGCTCGGTCGCCGCGCGGCTGGCCCGGCACGGGGTCCCTCCGGGGGCGCTGCAGCTGGAGATCACCGAGCATGTGCTGCTGGAGGACCCGCAGCGGGCCGCGGACACTCTCGCGGGTCTGACCGGGCACGGCGTGAAGATGTCGCTGGACGACTTCGGCACCGGGTATTCGTCCCTGGTGCATCTGCGGCGGCTGCCGGTGAGCGAGCTGAAGATCGACCGGTCGTTCGTGGCACGGCTGGCCGTCGACACCGAGGACGCGGAGATCGTGCGCTGCACGGTCGATCTCGCGCATTCCCTGGGGCTGCTCGTCGTCGCCGAGGGGGTCGAGGACGACGAGACGTGGGAGCGGCTGCGGGACCTCGGGTGTGACGCCGTACAGGGGTGGCTCGTCGCCGCGGCGATGCCGCCCGAGGAGGCCACGGCGTGGTTGCTGGCGCGGGGGTCCCGTGGGTGGCAACGGCCTCGCGCGGCGTTGCCTGCCGCCGAGTAGGGGGCGCCCGGCCGCGCCCACGCGGCGGAGCCGCGTATCGACACGGCCTCGTGCCCCATGGGGCGCTCAGCCACCCGTGAAGTGGCTGATCAGCAGCTCCAGGCGCCTCTCGTGCGCCTCCTCCGGCAGCCGCCCGCTCCACATCAGCGTCGCCAGCCCGTGGTGGCGAACGCATGTCCACCAGGTGGGTGAAGATCGCGTCGTAGAGGGCCGGCCGGCGCCGCGCGAAGGACGTGTACGTCTCCGCCACCGCCATCAGCGCCTCCCGCGTGCCCGGTGCCGCCGTCCGCGCCTCCCGCAGCTCCGCCGCCAGGTCGGCGCAGCCCTGCACCGCGACCGCCGCCATGATCGCGTCCTTGCCCTTGAAGTGGCTGTAGAGGACCGGCCGGCTGTACTCGATCCCGGCGGCCGGCCGGTGTGTGGTCACCGTCCACCAGCCTCACTGGGGCCCGGCCGCGGCCAGGCTACGGCGTCGCCGCCGACCCCCGGGGCGACGCCGCGCCTACCTGTCGATCAAGGGCCTCGGGGACGGCGCCTTCGGGCTGCTGGGCCTGGTCCTGCCGGCCGCCGCCGGTGCCCGCGCCGAGGCGTGGTTCATGGTCTGCGTGGCACTCGTCCCGTTCGTCGACACCCTGATGGTCCTGCGCCATGGCGGGAAGAAGGCTGTCGCGTTCGGCATCCACTTCGCCACCGCGATCGTCCTACTGATCGGCGCCGGACTGCTTTTCGCGGTCTGACCACAACACAAGGGAACGCATCATGTCGCTGTTCGTGCCCAAGTTCGACGATTCCGTGATCGTGCGCGGCGCCGAGGCCGAGGTGGTCGGGGGTGCACCCGTCGGCGTCCAGCTGCTGGCCGACCAGAGTGCGACCGGAGGGGCGCTGTCCACCGTGCGCGTCACCCTGGCCGAGGGCGCCGACGGCGCGCGGCCCCACCTCCACCACAGCGGGGCGGAGATGTTCTACCTGCTCGACGGGTGTGCCGAGATCCTCTCCGGTGACGACATCGTGACCGCGGAGCGCGGTGACCTCGTCATCGTCCCGCCGGAGAAGCCGCACGCCTTCGCCGCCGTCCCGGAGGCCCCGGCGGACATCCTCATCGTCTTCGCCCCGGGCATCGAGCGCTTCGAGTACTTCCGCCACCTGCAGCGCATCCGCCTCGGCGAGGCCACCCCGGAGAGCATCCTCGAGGTGCAGGACCGGTACGACAACCACTTCCTCAAGAGCGAGGTCTGGGAGGGCCGCCGGGGCTGACGCGCCGGCGGCCGGGGAAACCGTTTCACGGCCACCCGGCCCCGCCCCATAGGATTGGGACTCAAACCACACACACTCACCCCAGAGGATCGCTGCATGCCTGGCATCACGCGCGAGGAGGTCGCCCACCTCGCCCGGCTGGCGCGTCTGGAGCTGAAGCCCGAAGAACTCGACCACTTCGCGGGACAGCTGGACGACATCATCGGCGCGGTCGCCCGCGTCAGTGAGGTCGCCGACCAAGACGTACCGCCGACCTCGCACCCGCTCCCGCTGACGAACGTCATGCGGGCGGACGAGGTCCGTCCCTCGCTCACCCCCGAGCAGGCGCTCTCCGGCGCCCCGGCCCAGGAGCAGCAGCGTTTCAAGGTGCCGCAGATCCTGGGGGAGGAGTGACCGCCATGACGGACAACAACATCATCAAGCTCACCGCCGCGCAGATCGCCGAGAAGATCGCCTCCGGCGAGCTCACGGCCGTCGAGGTCACCGAGGCCCACCTCGCCCGGATCGAGGCCGTCGACGAGAAGGTGCACGCCTTCCTGCACATCGACCGCGAGGGCGCCCTCGCCCAGGCCCGTGCCGTGGACGAGAAGCGGGCCCGCGGCGAGAAGCTCGGCCCGCTGGCCGGCGTCCCGCTCGCGCTCAAGGACATCTTCACCACCGAGGGCGTGCCCACGACCGTCGGCTCGAAGATCCTCGAGGGCTGGATCCCGCCGTACGACGCGACGCTCACCAAGCGGCTGAAGGCCGCCGACGTCGTCATCCTCGGCAAGACCAACATGGACGAGTTCGCCATGGGGTCCTCGACGGAGAACAGCGCCTACGGGCCGACCGGCAACCCCTGGGACCTCACCAAGATCCCCGGCGGTTCCGGCGGCGGTTCCTCCGCCGCGCTGGCCTCCTTCCAGGCGCCGCTCGCCATCGGCACCGACACCGGCGGCTCCATCCGCCAGCCGGCCGCCGTCACCGGCACGGTCGGCGTGAAGCCGACGTACGGCGCGGTGTCCCGCTTCGGCATGGTCGCCTTCTCGTCCTCCCTCGACCAGGGCGGCCCCTGCGCCCGTACGGTCCTGGACGCGGCCCTCCTGCACGAGGTCATCGCCGGGCACGACCCGATGGACTCCACCTCCATCGACGCCCCCGTCCCGCCCGTGGTCGAGGCCGCGAGGAACGGCTCCGTGCAGGGCATGCGCGTCGGCGTGGTCAAGCAGTTCCGCGGCGAGGGCTACCAGGCCGGTGTCATCCAGCGCTTCGACGAGTCCGTCGAGCTGCTGAAGGAGCTGGGCGCCGAGATCGTCGAGCTGGACTGCCCGTCCTTCGACCTCGCGCTGTCGGCGTACTACCTGATCGCGCCGTCCGAGTGCTCCTCCAACCTCGCCCGCTTCGACGGCCTGCGCTACGGCCTGCGGACCGGCGACGACGGCGGCCACTCGGCCGAGGAGGTCACCTCCCTCACCCGCGAGGCCGGCTTCGGTCCCGAGGTGAAGCGCCGCATCATGCTCGGCACGTACGCGCTGTCGAGTGGCTACTACGACGCCTACTACGGCTCCGCCCAGAAGGTGCGCACGCTCATCACGCGCGACTTCGAGAAGGCCTTCGAGCAGGTCGACGTCATCGTCTCGCCGACGACGCCGACCACCGCCTTCGCGATCGGCGAGCGCGCCGACGACCCGATGGCGATGTATCTCGCGGACCTGTGCACCATCCCGACCAACCTGGCGGGCAACGCGGCCATGTCCCTGCCCTGCGGCCTCGCCCCGGAGGACAACCTCCCGGTGGGCCTGCAGATCATCGCGCCCGCGATGAAGGACGACCGCCTGTACAAGGTGGGCGCCGCCGTCGAGGCCGCCTTCGTGGAAAAGTGGGGTCACCCGCTGCTGGAGGAGGCTCCGTCGCTGTGAGCAAGCTGTCCAAGGCCAAGGACTTCAAGAAGTCCAAGTCCGGTACGTACCTGTCGATGGCCACCACCGCGTTCGGCGCGTTCGGTGTCGCCAAGCAGATCAAGAAGGCCCGCGCCGAGCACGACACGCTGCGGCTGGTCGACGCCACGGTCTCCGCCGTGGCCATCGTGACCGGCCTCGCGATCCTCTACCGCGAGCTGAAGCGGCTGGGCGACGACGACGTCCTGCTGGGCTGAGAGGGAAGTTTTCACCGTGACCACCACGACCGACCTGGTGTCGTACGAGGACGCGCTGGCGTCGTACGACCCCGTCATGGGCCTCGAGGTCCATGTCGAACTCGGCACCAAGACCAAGATGTTCTGCGGCTGTTCGACGGCGCTCGGCGCCGAGCCGAACACCCAGACCTGCCCCGTCTGCCTCGGCCTGCCCGGCGCGCTCCCGGTCATGAACGCGACCGGCGTCGAGTCGGCGATCAAGATCGGTCTCGCGCTGAACTGCGAGATCGCCGAGTGGTGCCGCTTCGCCCGGAAGAACTACTTCTATCCGGACATGCCGAAGAACTTCCAGACCTCCCAGTACGACGAGCCGATCGCCTTCAACGGCTACCTCGACGTGCAGCTGGAGGACGGCGAGACCTTCCGCGTGGAGATCGAGCGCGCCCACATGGAGGAGGACACCGGCAAGTCCACCCACGTGGGTGGCGCGACCGGCCGGATCCACGGCGCGCAGCACTCGCTGCTGGACTACAACCGCGCCGGCATCCCGCTCATCGAGATCGTCACCAAGCCGATCGTGGGCGCCGGCGAACGCGCCCCCGAGGTGGCGAAGGCGTACGTCCGTGAGCTGCGCGAGGTCATCCGTGCCCTCGGCGTGTCCGAGGCCCGCATGGAGATGGGCCAGATGCGCTGCGACGTCAACCTGTCGCTGATGCCCAAGGGCGCCGACAAGTTCGGCACCCGCAGCGAGACCAAGAACGTCAACTCGCTGCGTTCGGTGGAGCGCGCGGTCCGCTTCGAGGTCATGCGCCACGCCGCCGTGCTGAACGACGGCGGCAAGGTCGTCCAGGAGACCCGCCACTTCCACGAGGACACCGGCTCCACCACCTCCGGCCGTACCAAGGAGGAGGCCGAGGACTACCGGTACTTCCCGGAGCCCGACCTGGTGCCCGTCGCGCCCTCGCGCGAGTGGGTCGAGGAGATCCGCGCGGCGCTGCCCGAGCTGCCGCTGGCCCGCCGCACCCGGCTGCTCGCCGAGTGGGGCATCTCCGCCACCGACATGCAGGCGATCACCAACGCCGGTGCGCTGGACCTGATCGTCGCCACGATCGACGCCGGTGCCGACGCCGCCTCCGCCCGCAAGTGGTGGATGGGTGAACTGGCGCGCAGCGCCAACGAGTCCGGCAAGGCGCTGGACGAACTGGCGATCACGCCCGCGCAGGTGGCCCGGGTCACCGAGCTGGTCGCGAAGGGTGACCTGAACGACAAGCTGGCCCGTCAGGTCATCGAGGGCGTCCTCGCGGGCGAGGGCACCCCGGACGAGGTCGTCGACAAGCGCGGCCTGAAGGTCGTCTCCGACGAGGGCGCGCTGACCGCCGCCGTCGACGAGGCCATCGCCGGCAACCCGGGCGTCGCGGACAAGATCCGTGGCGGCAAGGTGGCCGCGGCCGGTGCCCTGGTCGGCGCGGTCATGAAGGCGACCCGGGGTCAGGCCGACGCGGCCCGCGTCAAGGAGCTGATCCTTCAGAAGCTGGGCGTCAGCGAGGACTGAGGGACACCGCGGAACGGTCCCGAGGGGCAGTACACCGAACCAGGTGTACTGCCCCTTGCTCGCTTACGAAAACCTTATGAGGCGACAGAGTTCGCCGGAGTGTCCTGTGATGTCCCTCGCACTCCTGTGAATAAGCTCATGATCACGGCAAACGATCAGTTTCGCCTGCAAGAGTGTCTTGCGATTGCTCATGCGTTCTTTGCGGGCTGTTCAGTCTATGGACGATCGTTCCCGGTCAAAGATCCACAAATCATCCCTGGGAGCACGTCCGTGGCAGACCTCGCCCGTTGGTGTGTCCGGCATCGGCTGATCGCCGTGCTGCTGTGGCTCCTCGCCTTCGGCGGGGTCACCACGGCCGCCGCCGTGGCCGGTTCGTCGTACTCGAACTCCTACGACGTCCCCGGCACCGAGGCGGGCCGCGCCGCGCAGCTGCTCAAGGAGGGCTTCCCGGGCCAGGGCGGGGACAGCGACACCGTCGTCTGGCACACCACCACCGGCACCGTCCGCGCCGCCGGCGTCGAGCGGACCATGACCCGCACCCTCGACCGCATCGCCTCGCTGCCCGGCGTCGCCTCGGTGAGCGGCCCGTACGGCAACCAGGGCGCGCACCGGATCAGCGCCGACGGCCGTACGGCCTACGCCGCCGTCACCTTCACGCAGGAGGCCGAGCACATCGGCAAGGCCGAGGCGCAGGCCGTGGTCAGTACCGCCAAGGCCGCCGAGGGTCACGGGCTCCAGGTGGAACTGGGCGGCAGCGCCATCGGGCTCACCGCGTCCCCGCGCGAGCACACCGCTGAGCTGGTCGGCGTGCTCGTCGCGGCCGTGGTGCTGTTCCTCGCCTTCGGCTCGCTCGCCGCCTCGGCCCTGCCCATCGCCACCGCCCTGGTCGGCGTCGGCACCGCCTACGCGGGCATCGGGCTGCTCGGACACGCCATGACCGTCGCCGACTTCGCGCCCATGCTCGGCATGCTCATCGGCCTCGGCGTCGGCATCGACTACGCGCTGTTCATCGTCACCCGGCACCGGCGCGGGCTGAAACGCGGCCTGAGCGTCACCGAGGCCGCCGTGAACGCCGTGGCCACCACCGGACGCGCCGTCGTCTTCGCGGGTGCGACGGTGTGCATAGCTCTGCTGGGGATGTTCATCCTGCGGCTGAGCTTCCTCAACGGGGTCGCCGTGGCCGCCTCGTTGACGGTCCTGCTCACCGTCGCGGCCTCGGTCACCCTGCTGCCCGCCCTGCTGTCGTACATCGGCCCCCGGGCCCTCAGCCGCCGCGAACGGCGCCGGCTCGCCGAGCACGGGCCGCGCCCGGAGCTGCCCACCGGTCTCGCCGCCCGCTGGTCGGCGCTCGTCGAGCGCCGCCCCAAGCTGCTCGGCTCGCTCGCCCTCGCCGTCATCGCGCTGCTCGCCCTGCCGACGCTCTCCCTCCACCTGGGCACCTCCGACCAGGGCAACGACCCGCGCACGTCCACCACCCGCAAGGCCTACGACCTGCTCGCCGAGGGCTTCGGACCGGGCGTCAACGGGCCGCTCACCCTGGTGGCGCGCGTGGACGGCGCCGCCGACAGGCTCGCCCTGGACAATCTCGACACGACCCTGCGCGCCACCCCGGGCGTCGCCTCCGTCACCCCGGCCACCTACGGCACCGGCGGCGGCACCGCCTACCTCACCGTCGTCCCCGCCTCCGCCCCGCAGTCCCAGGACACCAGCGACCTCGTGGACCGGCTGCGCACCAGGGTGCTGCCGCGGGCGGAGACCGGCACCTCCCTCGACATCCAGGTCGGCGGGGTCACCGCCGGGTACGACGACTTCGCGGGTGTGATCGTCGGCAAACTGCCGCTGTTCGTCGGCGCGGTCATCGGGCTCGGCTGTCTTCTGCTGCTCGTCGCGTTCCGCTCGCTCGGGATCCCGCTGAAGGCCGCGGTGATGAACATCGCCGCCGTGGCCGCCGCGTTCGGCATCGTCGTCGCCGTCTTCCAGTGGGGCTGGGGCAGCGAACTGCTCGGTCTCGGCCGGGCAGGACCCATCGAGCCCTTCCTCCCCGTGATCATGGTGTCCGTCCTCTTCGGCCTCTCCATGGACTACCAGGTCTTCCTGGTCAGCCGGATGTACGAGGAGTGGCTGGAGACCGGCGACAACCGGCGCGCCGTCCGCGTGGGCCTGGCCGAGACCAGCCGGGTCATCAACTCCGCCGCGGTCATCATGATCTCGGTCTTCCTCGCCTTCGTGCTCAGCGGCGACCGCGTGATCGCCATGTTCGGCATCGCGCTCGCCTCCGCCGTCGCCCTGGACGCCTTCGTCCTGCGCACCCTCCTCGTGCCCGCGCTGATGCATCTGCTGGGCGCCGCCAACTGGTGGCTGCCCGCCTGGCTGGAGCGCCGCCTGCCCCGCGTCAGCATCGAGCCGCCCGAGTGCCGTGCCGCGCATGAGAGGCTCGGCAGGGTCTCGGTGGCGGAACTGCGGAAGGAAGAGCAGCGCGATGTACGCGATATCCCTGGGTGACGACGGCGCACAGCTGCGGCCGCTGGAGGTCTGGCACGCCGAGGAACTCCTCGCCGACATCGACCGCGGGCGGGAGTTCATCGGCCGGCACATCGGGCTGGCGGACGTGATCACCGACCTGGACTCCGCCCGCGCCTACCTGAAGTCCTACGCCGACAAGCGCGGCGCCGACGCCGGCAGCCTGCACGGCATCTGGCTGGACGGCAAGCTGGTCGGCGGCCTGCTGTTCCGGGTGTGGGACACCCCGAGCGGGGTCTGCGAGGCCGGCTGCTGGCTGGAGCCCGCGGCGGCCGGGCGCGGGCTGGTCACGCGGGGCATGCGGGTGCTGCTGGAGTGGGCCTTCGAGGAGCGCGGCATGCACCGCGTGGAGTGGTACGCCTCCTCGGCCAACGCGCCCAGCATCAACGTGGCCCGCCGGCTCGGCATGACCCGCGAGGGCGTGCTCCGCGAGAACTACCCGCACCGGGGCGTGCGCACCAGTACCGAGATCTGGTCGGTGCTCGCCCACGAATGGCGCGCGGCACGCGCGCGTGGCACGCACGACGATCACTGACGACCGGCGATCATTAAGACGCCTCTCAGACAGCGTCCGTACGGTGCCGGGCATGGCTACGAAGACAGAGGAAGGCGCCGAGGCGCGGAACGACGAGAGGACGGCGGGGGAGGCCGCCACCACTGAGGAGGAATCCGCGCGGGCGGAGGCTGTCGAGGACGGCTCCGGGCAGGCGGGCGCCGTCGATGAGGAGGCCGCCGGCGAGCAGGAACCCGCGGAGGAGAAGGTGCCCTCCGGAGTCGGTCAGGGCGCCGGTGCCGTCGTCTCGGCCGCGCTGGGCCTCGTCTCGCTCAGCGGCGGCTGGATCGGTACCGTCGCGGGCGCCCGTGAGCAGCTCGTCGGTCAGCTGCGGACCCCTTCCACCGCGAGCGTCGCCACCCAGATCAAGGCGGTCTACGGCAACGCCTGGCACAGCACCGCCCTGTGGGCCGGCCTGTTCGCGCTGGCCGCGCTGCTCACCGGCGTCGTCGTGCTCGCCCGGCCCGCCTTCGGTGCTCCCGGCCGCCCGCAGGCGCACTGGATCAAGTCGGTCTCCTGGGCCGGCGTCTCGCTCGGGGCCGTCGGCCTGCTGCTGGCCGTCCTGAAGTACTCCGACGCCCTGCTGGCCCTGCCCTCGGCCGGCTGAGAACCCGCAGGTCCGCAGGGGCCTTAGGGAGTCCGTAAGCACCTCAGGGACTCCCTAAGGCCCCTTACGCGCGCGTGCGGCCCGTACGCCGGGCGAAGATGCGGAACTCTCCCGATGTGGCGCACCCCCCTGGGAGACGAAGGTGGAGGCATCGCAGAACGCGACGCACGACACCGGCTCTCCTCGAAGGACACGTCATGATCGAGTTCGATATCCACAAGATGCGCTCCGCCCAGCTGATCCACGACGCCGAGCAGGTGCGCCTGGCCCGCGAGGCCGCCCGGGCCCGCCGCGCCGCCCGCCGCGAGGCCTCCGCCGGCCACGACGGCGCGGTCGCCGAGTCCCATACCGAGCGGTCGCGCCGGCACCGGACCCCCCGCACGGCGTGACCACCGGGCCGACGGACGGGGCCGGCACGGAGGGTGGCCGTACGGGGGTCGGCCGCCCTCCGGACCTCCCGGACCGGGGTCGTACGACTGCCCATCCCGGTCGTACGACCCTTCCGTCCGGTGCTGCGACTTCTCCGGCCGGCGGTACGACAATCGCACCGGGTCTGTGGAAAACCGCTGCCACGCCATCCGGACCTCATGCGATGCTCGGGCCCGTGGAGACCAGGTCCGTCAGTCCCGTGTTCGTCGGCCGCGCCGACGAGTTGGACACCTTGAACGACGCGCTCGCCCGCGCCCGCGCCGGCGAGCCCCAGGCGCTGCTGCTCGGCGGCGAGGCCGGGGTCGGCAAGACCCGCCTCGTCGAGGAGTTCGCTACGGCCGCCGGCCGCCACGCGGTCGTCGCCGTCGGCGGCTGTGTGGAGATCGGCGCCGACGGGCTGCCGTTCGCGCCCTTCTCCACCGCGCTGCGCGCCCTGCGCGACGCCCTGCCCGCTCAGTTCGCCGCCGCCGCCCAGGGACAGGAGGAGGAACTGGCCCGCCTCCTGCCCGACCTGGGCGAGGCCGGCACCGGCCGCCACGACGAGCAGGACATGGCCCGCCTGTTCGAACTCACCGCCCGGCTGCTGGAGCGGATCGCCGCCGACCACCCGGTCGTGCTCGTCCTGGAGGACCTGCACTGGGCCGACGCCTCCACCCGCCACCTCCTCGCCTACCTCTTCCGCACCCTGCGCGCAGGCAGGCTCCTCGTCCTCGCCAGCTACCGCTCCGACGACATCCACCGCCGCCACCCGCTGCGCCCCCTGCTCGCCGAGCTCGACCGGCTGCGCACCGTCCGCCGCATCGAACTCGCCCGCTTCACCCGCGAGGAGGTGGGCCGCCAGATCGCCGGCATCCTCGCCGCCGAACCCGCCCCCGCGCAGGTCGACGAGATCTTCGAACGCTCCGACGGCAACGCCTTCTTCGTCGAGGAACTCGCCGTCGCCGCCTGCGACGGCTGCTGCACCGGCCTCACCGACTCCCTGCGCGACCTGCTCCTGGTCCGGGTCGAGGCGCTGCCCGAGAGCGCCCAGCGGGTCGCCCGGATCGTCGCCGAGGGCGGCTCCACCGTGGAGTACCGGCTGATCGCCGCCGTCGCGCAGCTCGGCGAGGACGACCTCATCGAGGCGCTGCGGGCCGCCGTCGGCGCCAACATCCTCACCGTCACCCCGGCCGGCGACGGCTACCGCTTCCGGCACTCCCTGGTCCGCGAGGCCGTCGCCGACGACCTGCTGCCCGGCGAACGCTCCCGGCTCAACCGCCGCTACGCCGAGGCCCTGGAGGCCGGCCCCACGCTCGTCCCCGCCGACGCGCGCGTGATGCGCCTGGCCAGTTACTGGTACCACGCCCACGACGCCGCCAAGGCCCTGCCCGCCGTCCTGGACGCCTCCGTGGTGGCCCGCCGCCGGCACGCCTACACCGAGCAACTCGGGCTTCTGGAGCGGGCGATGGAGCTGTGGGACAGCGCCCCGCAGGAGGTGCGCTCCGCCCTGCGCCCGGTCGACTACACCGAGGTCTACCCTCCGTGCGGCTGCGACCCGGCCACCGCACCGCTGCGCTATCTCGACCTGATGGCCGAGGCGGCGGTCGCGGGCCGCTTCGGCGGGGAACGCGAACGCGCGCTGAAGATCATCAAGCGGGCCCTGCGCCTCCTGGAGGACGAGCCGGACCCCCTGCGCGCCGCCTGGTTCTGGGTGCAGCGCTCCCGGCTCGTCCAGGCCCTGGCCCGCGGCGACGGCTGGCAGGAACTGGCCACCGCCCAGGACCTGGTGCGCGGCCTGCCGCCGTCCGAGGTGCACGCCGAGGTGCTGGCCCTCGCCGCCGGCTGGTCCATGCTGCACCGTCCCGGACCCGAGGCCTTCGCCGCCGCCGAGCGGGCCGTGGAGTACGCGCGCATGGTCGGCGCCCGCGACATCGAACTGCACGCCCGCCTCACCCTCGGCGGCCTCAGGGTGGACGCGGGCGACACCGAGACCGGCCTCGCGGAGATGCGGCAGGTGCTGCGGGACACCCTCGCGGAGGGTGTGCACTATGTCGCGGGCCGCGCCTATGTGAACCTGCCGTCCGAGCTGCAGAGCATCGGCCGTGACCGAGAGGCCGTCCCCCTCCTGCGCGAGGGCATCGACTTCGCCCGCGCCCACGGGCAGATGGACGCCGAGTCATGGATACGGGGCAACCTGTCCGAGGCGCTCTACTCGCTCGGCGACTGGGCGGAGGCCGCCGAGACCGCCGCCCACGCGACCCGGGTCGGCCACAGTGCCAAGCCGCGCGGCCAGGGCGCCCTGCGCCTGGCCCATCTCGCCCTGGCCCGGGGCGACCTCGCCGAGGCGAGCCGCCAACTCGCCGCCGCCCGCGCCCACTACGGCACGCACGACCCCATGCCCCAGCTCTCCCTGCCCCTGGCCCGGGTCGCCCTCGGTGTCGCCGCCGAGGAGGGCCGTATCGCCGACGTCCGCGCCGAACTGCTCCGGGCCCTGGACGGCGGCTTCCCACTCGGCACCCACCGCTACGGCTGGCCGCTGCTGCGGGCCGCCGCCACCGCGGAGGCCGAGGCCCGCACCCTGCCCGCCGCCGGGCCGGGCCGCGCCGAGATCCTCGACCGCCTGGGCAATGCCGTACGCGGCCTCGCCACCGGCGCCCCGCTCTGGCAGGCCTACGACCAGTGGACCCGCGCCGAGCTGCGCCGCGCGGAGGGCGTGGACACCAGCGACGACTGGGCGCAGGTCGTCACCGCCTTCGAGTGCCTGGACCGCCCCTACGAGCTCGCCCGGGTCCGCCACCGCCTCGCCGGAGCCCTCCTGGCCGACGGCGGCGACGACGAACGCGACCGCGCGGTGGAACTGCTCCGGCTGGCCGCCGCCGTCGCCGACCACCTCGACGCCCGGTCTCTCGCCGGCACCGTCGCCCGGCTCGCCCAGCGCGCCCGCCTCACCCTGACCCGCGCGCCCCGGCAGGCCCTCGCCTCCGCCGACCCGGCCGCGGCCCTCGGCCTGACCAGCCGGGAGCGGGACGTCCTGCGCCTGGTCTCGGCCGGCCGCACCAACCGCCAGATCGCCGAGGAGCTGTTCATCTCCCCGAAGACCGCGAGCGTCCACGTCTCCAACATCCTCGGCAAGCTCGGCGTCTCCGGCCGGGGCGAGGCGGCGGCGACGGCTCACCGGCTGGGGCTGTTCCCTGCCGAGACGCTCACTGCCGCAACGGCGGGCCGAGACCTACGCTGAAGAAAAGCCGCAAGGGGGAGAAAGCGGGGGAGGGGCCGTGTTCAACGCCTTCGAGGAACTGTTCGCACCCAGTCGCAAACACACCCGGGACGAACAGAACCGCCTGGAGCTGACCCGCGAGGACGTCGGCGACAACGACCCCGGCCGGGGCCCGATAGACCTGGCCTCCGGAAAGGCGGTCATACGCCTGCCGGAGCCACCGCCGGCCGAGGACGAGTGACGGCGCCGCTCACCGCACCTCCGCCTCCAGCACCCGGTCGTCGCCCTTGCCCGGCCGGCCCCGGCCGTCCGTGTTGCTCGTTACCAGCCACACCTTGTCACCGCCCGCCGCACGCGGACGATGCGGTTGTCCGAGGCCGAGGTGAAGCAGGCGCAGATCATGTGGTCCGAGGCGAAGCCGGGGGACAGGGCGATGCCCAGCAGACCGCCCTCCCCGGCCGGGGAGACCCCCGAGACCGTGCCCGGCACGGTCCTGCGGCCCGTCCTGTCGTCGATCCGGACGATCGTGCTGTCGTCGCGGGAGGAGACCAGCAGTCCGCCGCCGGGCAGCGGAGCCGGCCCCCACGGTGTGCGCAGGCCCTCGGCCACGGTGCGCAGCACCTTCACCGAGCCCTTGGCAGGGGGTGCCGGCTCGGTGGCGTCGCCGGAGGGGGCCGTGCCCGGTGCCGTACCCGTGGCCGCCGTCCTCCCGAGGCCGCCAGGAGGGCCTCCGCCGTCGGAGGAGCAGCCGGCCTTCAGCAGGAGGGCGGCCGCGTCCAACACGGCCGGTACAGCCCGTCGTTGCACGATCAGGGTCCCATCGGGGCGGTCGTCCGGCGGCAGGTGCTCCTTCTCATACACCGCCGGCGCCCGTCCGGGTTCCCGCTCCACCACGACCGATCCCGCGCACCCCGGTAGCCCCGCGCCCCTCGGCCCTCAGTCCCACGACCCCTGAGCCGCCGGCAGCCGTGACACCTCCGCGAGGTCCTCCCCGGTCAGCCGCAGGTCGCCCGCCGCCGCATTCTCCACGGCCCACCGCTCCTGCTTGGCACCCGGCAGGGCGATCACATGGCGGCCCTGCGCCAGGACCCAGGCCAGGGCCACCTGGGCCGGGGTGACGTTCTCGCCGTGGCGGCGCGCGATGCGGCGCAGGCCCGCGACGATCGGCTGGTTGGCGGCCATCATCTCGGCCGTGAAACGGGGATGGCGGGCCCGTACGTCGTCCGGTTCGAAACCCTCGCCCGGGGTCAGCGTGCCCGTCAGGAAGCCGTTGCCCAGCGGCATCGCCGCGAGGAAACCCACGCCCCGCGCCTCGCACCACGGCAGCAGCGCCTGGAGCGCCTCGGGCGACCACACCGACAGCTCCGCCTCCACCGCGGCCACCGGGAACACCTGCTGCACCCGCTGCAACTGGCGCACCGTACCGTCGTGCAGCCCCGCCCCGGAGCGGCGGCCACCGCGCGCGCCCACCGCGCACAGGCCCAGTGCCCGCACCTTGCCGGCCCGCACCAGCTCGGCCATCGCGCCCCACGTCTCCTCGACGGGGACCTCGGGGTCGGCGCGATGCAGCTGGTAGAGGTCGATGACATCCGTCTGGAGGCGGCGCAGGGAGGCGTCGCAGGCCCGCTTCACATACCCGGGGCGGCCGTTGGCCACGACGTGCTGCTCGCCCACCAGCAGCCCCACCTTCGTGGACACGAAGGCCTCCGCGCGCCGTTCCTTGAGCACCCGGCCCAGCAGCAGCTCATTGGTGAACGGGCCGTACATGTCCGCCGTGTCCAGGAGGGTCGAACCCAGGTCCAGCGCCCGGTGCACGGTCCTGAGCGATGCGTCGCCCCGCTGCCGTGACCCGCTGTACGCCCAGCTCATCGGCATGCACCCGAGTCCGACGGCCCCCACCGCGAGCGCCCCCGCGCCGATCGTCCTGCGCTCCACCTGCTCGTGAACCTCCCTCTGCCCGGCCCCCAACCTAACCTCTGCACGCGCGCGTGCCTGACATAGCCTCCATGCCATGAGTGCTGACGTGTGGCTTCCCATAGCGCCGGAGGAGATCGAGGGCCTGCCCGAGGGGCTCCGGTACCTGTTCTGGGACGGGGGCGAGGACGGTGACCAGCCCTTTCCCGGCGACCCGGCGGACTGCGTCCTGTACGTGGTGCCGTACATGAAGCGGTGGCCGGTCAAGGTGCGTCCGCTGGAGCAGCTCACCGGCGTCCGGGTGATCCAGACCCTCACCGCCGGGGTCGACGACGTCACCTCGCGGCTGTCCGTCATCCGGCCCGGCGTCCAGCTGTGCAACGCGCGCGGTGTGCACGAGGCGAGCACCGCCGAACTCGCGCTCGCCCTGACCCTCGCCTCCCTGCGCGGCATCCCCGGCTTCGTCCGGGCCCAGCAGCAGGAGCGCTGGCAGAGTGCCTTCCACCCCGCCCTCGCCGACAAGTCCGTCCTCATCGTCGGCTACGGCGCCATCGGCGCCGCCATCGAAGACCGGCTCGCGCCGTTCGAGCTCGCGCGGGTGGCGCGCGTCGCGCGCTCTGAGCGCACCACGGCGCGCGGTCCGGTGCATCCGCTCACCGAATTGCCTTCTCTGCTTCCACACGCTGATGTCGTGATCCTCTCCACGCCCTTGACGGAGGACACGCTGGGCCTGGCGGACGCCGAATTCCTGGCGCGGATGAAGGACGGGGCGCTGCTCGTGAACGTGGCCCGCGGCCCCGTCGTGGACACCAAGGCGCTGCTCGCGGAGCTGGAGAGCGGCCGCATCACCGCGGCCCTGGACGTCACCGACCCCGAGCCGCTGCCGCCCGGACACCCGCTCTGGCAGGCCCCCGGCGTGCTCATCACCCCCCACGTGGGCGGGCCCACCTCCGCCTTCCTGCCGCGCGCCAAGCGGCTGCTCGCCGACCAGCTGACCCGATTCGTGAACCACGAGCCCCTGCGGAACGTGGTCCTGACGACAGGGGTGTAATCCGGTTCCGGCACCCTGCGCGACCCCCCGGACGCGCCCCGTACCCGCATCAGCGCTGGTCGTCACGGAGCGTAGAGAAGCTATGTCCCTGAGTGACGATCCTGGTGTATCGTCCCGACAGGGGCTGCGCCGCCTACCGTCGGCGCCGGGGATGGACATTTCAGATTTGTGAGGGGGGCGACGGGCGATGCACGGCCTATGGACGAACGATCCGACGCGGCGGAGCCGCCGACGGCGGCCCTGGCGCACGGCCGCGCGCAGACGCGGCCACCACACCAGCCACCAGCAGCGCAGGCACAACGGCCGCAGGAGGCATGCGCACCCAGCGCACCGGGACCGTCGGGACCCGGGAGCGGCGCAGACCGGGAGGCCCCGGTGAGCGCGCCGCCCTCGGTGACGACCGCCCTCGACGCGACGGTGCGCGCACCGCATCCGCAGCAGGCGCCGGCGTCCCGCCGGCCGGCCGCCGGTGAACGCACCCGCACGAGGGAGCAACTCGTTCTCGCCCTGGTCTGCGCGGCCTACGCCGTCGGGGCCGCCTTCGACTGGGGCACGGACGAACTGGCGCTGATCATGGGCGACTTCGGGCTGGCCGCCGCGGCGGGCACCGCAGCCGTCTCCTGCTTCCTGTACGCCCGCAGTCCGCGCGTCCGCTTCCGCTCGGCCTGGCTGCTGTTCGCCCTCTCCTCGGCGATGGCGTCCCTCGGCAACGCGGTCTGGGGATGGTACGAGGTCGTCCTCGGCCGGCCGGTGCCCAGCCCCTCCTACGCGGACCTGTTCTTCCTGTGCTTCGCGCCGCCGGCCATCGTGGGCCTGCTGGTGCTCGCCAAACGGCCGGTGACCAAGGCCGGCTGGATCTGCCTGGCGCTGGACGCCTGGCTGATCGGCGGCTCGCTGCTCACGCTGTCCTGGAGCCTCGCGCTCGCCCAGGCGGCCCGGTTCGACGGGCCGAGCGTGGCGCACACCGCGCTGTCGCTGGCGTACCCGCTGCTCGACATCGCGCTCGTCAGCATGGTGCTCGCGCTGCACTTCCGCCGCACCCCGGGCAACCGCACCGCCGTGAACACGGCGATCGGCGCGCTCGCGCTGACCGTCATGTGCGACGCGCTGTTCACCTCGCCGCTGCTGCACAGCAGCTACCACTCCGGTCAGCTGCTGGACGCCGGCTGGTTCGCCGGTTCGCTGCTGCTCGCCTACGCCCCCTGGGCCGCGCCCCGCCGCAAGGGCGGACAGGAGGGGCACGTACCGGACGGGCACACGCGCGTGGTCCACGAACACGTGCCCGGACAGCGCGGCACGAGCCACCACCATGCGCCCGCGCCCGCCCCCGGAGGTGATCACAGCCGGTATCCGGCCGGCCGGCCGCTCACCGGCTCCCTGGCCGCCCTCACCCCGTACCTCGCCGCCGCCGTGTGCACCCTGGGCATCCTGTACAACGTCCTCAACGGGCGCCGACCCGACCATGTCGTGCTGATCACCGCGGGCGCCGTCGTACTCGCCCTCGTCATCCGGCAGGGCATCATGCTGCTGGACAACATCACCCTGACCCAGGAACTGGCGCAGAAGGAGAACCACTTCCGCTCGCTGGTGCAGGGCTCCAGCGACGTGATCATGATCGCCGCGCCCAACGGCATCCTGCGGTACGTCTCCCCGGCCGCCGCCGGGGTCTACGGCCGCCCGGCCGAGGAACTGGTGGGCACGGAGCTGGCCGCCCTCATCCACCCGGAGGACCTGGGCTGCGTGGTGCACGAGGTGCGCCGCTTCCTCGCCGCCGACCCCCTGGAGGA
Organism: Streptomyces sp. NPDC001093; assembly: GCF_040298985.1. Lineage (NCBI taxonomy): Bacteria > Bacillati > Actinomycetota > Actinomycetes > Kitasatosporales > Streptomycetaceae > Streptomyces > Streptomyces sp. NPDC001093. The sequence goes on from NZ_JBEPBF010000125.1 coordinate 19,046, forward strand.
ACCCACCACCCGCATCGAGTGCCGCTTCCGGTCCGGCGGTGGGGGCACCGCCCGCTCGAGCGCAGCCGAGAGCGGGGGAGGCTGGCTCAACGTGGAGTCCACCGTCAACCGCCACCACGGCGGCCTGATCTTCAACAGCCGGGACGTGACCGAGCGCGTCCGTCTGCAGGCGCAGCTGCAGCACAACGCCGAGCACGACCCGCTGACCGACCTGCCCAACCGCGCGCTGTTCACCCGGAGAGTGCAGCAGGCGCTGTCCGGCCGCCGTGCCACCGACCGGGGTGCCGCGCTGCTGGGCACGGCCGTGCTCTTCATCGACCTGGACGGCTTCAAGGCCGTCAACGACACGATCGGGCACCAGGCCGGGGACGAGCTGCTCGTCCAGGCCGCCCGCAGACTCCAGGACGCGGTCCGGCAGGGGGACACCGCGTCCCGGCTGGGCGGCGACGAGTTCGCGGCCCTGATCGTCGGGGACGGCAGCCGTGACCGTGCCGCCCGGGAGCGGAACATCCTGGAGCTCGCCGACCGCCTCAGGGTGACCCTCTCCCAGCCGTACGCCATCGACGGCAGCGACGTGCGGGTCAACGCCTCCATCGGCGTCGCCTTCGCCGAACCGGGCCTCGGGGCGGGCGAGTTGCTGCGCAACGCCGACCTCGCGATGTACCGCGCCAAAGCGGCCGGAAAGGGCCGGGTCGAGCTGTACAAGCCGCAGATGCAGCAGGACGTCGTACGCAAGGCGGAGCTGGCCACCCGGCTGCGTGCCGCGCTGCACGACGGCGAGTTCGCCCTGCTGCACCAGCCGGTGGTGTGCCTGTCGACCGGCCGGATCACGGCGGTCTCCGCGCAGGCGCGCTGGCGCTCCTCGCAGGGCGTGCTGTTCACCCCGGCCGAGTTCCTGCGGGTGACCGAGGACGGCGACAAGACCGCCGAGCTGGACCGCTGGATCCTGCGGGAGGCCGTCGAGCAGGCCGCCGAGCGGGCCGCCACCGGGATCGTCGTCCCGGTGACCGTACGGACGAGCGCCCGGCGACTGGTGGACCGCTCGATGCCGCTCGGCTCCGTGGAGGCGCTGCTGACCCGGCACGGGCTGCCGCCCGGCGCACTGGTCCTGGAGCTGTCCGACACCGATCCGCTGGTCTCCCTGGACGAGCTGGAGCGGCGGCTGACCGCGCTCAGCCGCCTCGGGGTGCGGATCGCGCTGGACGGCTTCGGCAGCGGCCACGCGGCCATCACCGCCCTCAGAAGGCTGCCCGTGGACATCCTCAAACTCGACCGCAGCCTGGTCGAGGGCGTCGTGGAGTCCGGGCGGCTGCACAAGATCACCAGCGGTCTGCTGCGGATCGCCGGCGATCTCGGCCTGCAGTCGGTGGCCGAGGGCGTGGACCTGCCGGAGCAGGTCGTCGCGCTGCGCGCGATGGGCTGCACGCACGGGCAGGGCATGGCCTTCGCGGGGCCGCTCGACGAGTACCGGCTGCGCCGGGCGCTCGGGTCCGGCCACTACCCGGTGCCGCACGCACCGGCCGAGCCGGCGTTCGCCGGGAGTGTGAGCGAGCCGAAGGGGCGCTCCGGGGTGTACACAGGGGGTGTTACGGCTGTCTTCGGAGGCGGCAGTGCCCTTCGCTCACATTCTGAGACTCCCGTCCCACCCACTTGACACGTGGTGCGCGTCGGGGGGAGGGTCAGTGCCATGCGCACCCGAATTCTCGTACTTGGACAGCGCGTCGGCTGAGCTGGGACCCACCGGAGGACGATCCGGCAACCCCAGCGACCTCACCGGCGCGCTCCCCTCGCTTGCCTTGCGGCACGAGGGGTTTTTTGTTGCACGAGTGCTTTTCGTGCAGCGCTTGAACTCCGTACAAACCTCGCAAAAACCCTCAGCATCGAGAAGAGAATGCCGATGACCGAGCAGGCCACCGGGGCCCATCCGCAGCCGCGGCCCCGATCCGGAGGACAGCAGTCCGCCCCCGTCGAGCACGTCACGGGTGCGCAGTCCCTCATCCGCTCCCTCGAGGAGGTCGGCGCTGACACGGTATTCGGCATTCCCGGCGGCGCGATCCTGCCGGCGTACGACCCCCTGATGGACTCGAAGAGGGTCCGTCACGTGCTGGTCCGCCACGAGCAGGGCGCCGGCCACGCTGCCACCGGCTATGCGCAGGCCACCGGCAGGGTCGGCGTCTGCATGGCGACGAGCGGCCCCGGCGCCACCAACCTGGTCACCCCGATCGCCGACGCCCACATGGACTCCGTCCCGCTGGTCGCGATCACCGGCCAGGTCGCCTCGAAGTCGATCGGCACGGACGCCTTCCAGGAGGCGGACATCGTCGGCATCACCATGCCGATCACCAAGCACAACTTCCTCGTCACCAAGGCCGAGGACATCCCGCAGGTCATCGCGCAGGCGTTCCACATCGCCTCCACCGGCCGCCCGGGCCCGGTCCTGGTCGACATCGCCAAGGACGCCCTCCAGGCGAAGACCACCTTCTCCTGGCCGCCCACCATGGACCTGCCCGGCTACCGACCGGTGACCAAGCCGCACGCCAAGCAGATCCGCGAGGCGGCCAAGCTGATCACCTCCGCCAGGCGGCCCGTCCTCTACGTCGGCGGCGGCGTCATCAAGGCGCACGCCACCGCCGAGCTGAAGGTCCTCGCCGAACTCACCGGAGCGCCCGTCACCACCACCCTGATGGCGCTCGGCGCGTTCCCCGACAGCCACCCGCTGCACGTGGGAATGCCGGGCATGCACGGTGCGGTCACCGCCGTCACCGCGCTGCAGAAGGCCGACCTGATCGTCGCCCTCGGAGCCCGCTTCGACGACCGCGTCACCGGCAAGCTGGACAGCTTCGCCCCGTACGCCAAGATCGTCCACGCCGACATCGACCCGGCCGAGATCGGCAAGAACCGCGCCGCCGACGTGCCGATCGTCGGTGACGCCCGCGAGGTCATCGCCGACCTGGTCCAGGCGGTGCAGAAGGAGCACAGCGAGGGCAACAAGGGCGACTACACCGCCTGGTGGAGCGACCTGAACCGCTGGCGCGAGACCTACCCGCTCGGCTACGACCAGCCCGAGGACGGCTCGCTCTCCCCGCAGCAGGTCATCGAGCGCATCGGGCAACTGGCGCCGGAGGGCACGATCTTCGCGGCGGGCGTCGGCCAGCACCAGATGTGGTCCGCGCACTTCATCCAGTACGAGAAGCCCGCCACCTGGCTGAACTCCGGCGGTGCCGGAACCATGGGCTACGCGGTCCCGGCGGCGATGGGCGCCAAGGCCGGACAGCCGGACCACACGGTCTGGGCGATCGACGGCGACGGCTGCTTCCAGATGACCAACCAGGAACTGACCACCTGCGCCCTGAACAACATCCCGATCAAGGTCGCCATCATCAACAACGGCGCCCTCGGGATGGTCCGCCAGTGGCAGACCCTGTTCTACAACCAGCGCTACTCCAACACCGTGCTGCACAGCGGCCCCGACGACATCAACCCGGAGGCCAAGGGCACGCGCGTGCCGGACTTCGTGAAGCTGTCCGAGGCGATGGGCTGCGTGGGTCTGCGCTGCGAGCGCCCGGAGGACCTGGACAAGGTCATCGAAGAGGCGAACTCCATCAACGACCGCCCGGTCGTCATCGACTTCATCGTCCACGAGGACGCGATGGTGTGGCCGATGGTCGCCGCCGGCACCTCCAACGACGAGATCATGGCCGCCCGGGACGTCCGCCCCGACTTCGGCGACAACGAAGACGACTGAGCGAGGAAGAGCAAAGAGATCATGTCAAAGCACACGCTCTCCGTCCTGGTGGAGAACACGCCGGGCATCCTCGCCCGGATCGCCGCCCTGTTCTCCCGCCGGGGCTTCAACATCGACTCGCTCGCGGTCGGCGTCACCGAGCACCCCGACATCTCCCGCATCACCATCGTGGTGGGTGTCGAGGACCTGCCGCTGGAGCAGGTGACCAAGCAGCTCAACAAGCTCGTCAACGTGCTGAAGATCGTCGAGCTGGAGCCCGGTCAGGCCGTGCAGCGCGAACTCGTCCTGGTGAAGGTCCGCGCCGACAACGAGACCCGCTCCCAGATCGTCGAGATCGTCCAGCTGTTCCGCGCCAAGACCGTCGACGTCTCCCCGGAGGCCGTCACCATCGAGGCCACCGGATCCAGCGAGAAGCTGTCCGCCATGCTCAAGATGCTGGAGCCGTTCGGCATCAAGGAGCTGGTGCAGTCCGGCACGATCGCCATCGGCCGCGGCGCCCGTTCGATCACGGACCGCTCGCTGCGCGCCCTCGACCGATCCGCTTGAGGCTGAAGTACGGCTGAAACCGGGCGGTCGGCGACACGCCGTCCGCCCGGATGCCGAGACCCCGAGACTTCCCTTCCCCTCACCGTCATACGGTGGGACGCACAACCTGCACACCAAGGAGAGAACCCAAAGTGGCCGAGCTGTTCTACGACGCTGACGCCGACCTGTCCATCATCCAGGGCCGCAAGGTCGCGGTCATCGGCTACGGCAGCCAGGGCCACGCCCACGCGCTGTCGCTGCGTGACTCCGGTGTCGACGTCCGTGTCGGTCTGCACGAGGGCTCCAAGTCCAAGGCCAAGGCCGAGGAGCAGGGCCTGCGCGTGGTGACGCCGTCCGAGGCCGCCGCCGAGGCCGACGTCATCATGATCCTGGTGCCGGACCCGATCCAGGCCCAGGTCTACGAGGAGTCCATCGCCCCGAACCTGAAGGACGGCGACGCGCTGTTCTTCGGCCACGGCTTCAACATCCGCTTCGGCTTCATCAAGCCCCCGGCCGGCGTGGACGTCTGCATGGTCGCACCGAAGGGCCCGGGCCACCTGGTGCGCCGTCAGTACGAGGAGGGCCGCGGCGTTCCGTGCATCGCGGCCGTCGAGCAGGACGCCTCCGGAGGCGCCTTCGCGCTGGCCCTGTCGTACGCCAAGGGCATCGGCGGCACCCGCGCCGGCGTCATCAAGACGACCTTCACCGAGGAGACCGAGACCGACCTGTTCGGCGAGCAGGCCGTCCTCTGCGGTGGTACGGCCGCGCTGGTCAAGGCGGGCTTCGAGACCCTGACCGAGGCCGGCTACCAGCCGGAGATCGCCTACTTCGAGTGCCTGCACGAGCTGAAGCTGATCGTGGACCTCATGTACGAGGGCGGCCTGGAGAAGATGCGCTGGTCCATCTCCGAGACCGCCGAGTGGGGCGACTACGTCACCGGCCCGCGGATCATCACCGACGCCACCAAGGCCGAGATGAAGAAGGTCCTCGCCGAGATCCAGGACGGCTCCTTCGCGAGGCAGTGGATGGACGAGTACCACGGCGGCCTGAAGAAGTACAACGAGTACAAGAAGCAGGACTCCGAGCACCTGCTGGAGACCACCGGCAAGCAGCTGCGCAAGCTGATGAGCTGGGTGAACGAGGAGGCGTAAGCCTCATGTCGGGGGCCGGGGCGTGCTGCTCCGGCCCCCTTCGTCCATCCGGGGCGAAACCTCCGTACAAAATGGAGTTGCCCGTCCGGGTGATCCTTCCGTGGAGGCGCATTCCGCCCGCCGCCACGCCACTAGACTGCTGCACAAACACGCGTCAGGCCCACAGCGTCGTGCGTCTTCCGCGGCTAGCCCCCCTCCTCCGCCTGCGGCCGTCGGGACGGCCGTCCGCATGCTCTGGACTTGTGAGGACCTCACGTGAGCTCGAAACCCGTCGTACTCATCGCTGAAGAGCTGTCGCCCGCGACCGTGGACGCACTCGGCCCGGACTTCGAGATCCGGCACGCCAACGGAGCAGACCGAGCCGAACTGCTCCCCGCCATCGCCGACGTGGACGCGATCCTGATCCGTTCCGCCACCAAGGTCGACGCCGAGGCCATCGCCGCGGCGAAGAAGCTCAAGGTCGTCGCCCGCGCCGGCGTCGGCCTGGACAACGTCGACGTCTCCGCCGCCACCAAGGCCGGCGTGATGGTCGTCAACGCCCCGACCTCCAACATCGTGACCGCCGCCGAGCTGGCCTGCGGTCTGATCCTCGCCTCCGCCCGCAACATCCCGCAGGCCAACGCCGCGCTGAAGAACGGCGAGTGGAAGCGCAGCAAGTACACGGGCGTCGAGCTGGCCGAGAAGACCCTCGGTGTCGTCGGCCTCGGCCGCATCGGCGCCCTGGTCGCCCAGCGCATGTCCGCCTTCGGCATGAAGGTCGTCGCCTACGACCCCTACGTCCAGCCCGCCCGCGCCGCCCAGATGGGCGTGAAGGTCCTCTCCCTGGACGAGCTGCTGGAGGTCTCCGACTTCATCACCGTCCACCTGCCCAAGACCCCCGAGACCCTCGGCCTCATCGGCGACGAGGCGCTGCGCAAGGTCAAGCCGAGCGTGCGCATCGTCAACGCCGCGCGCGGCGGCATCGTGGACGAGGCGGCGCTGTACGCGGCGCTGAAGGAGGGCCGGGTCGCCGGCGCCGGCCTCGACGTGTACGCCAAGGAGCCCTGCACCGACTCCCCGCTGTTCGAGCTGGACCAGGTCGTGTGCACCCCGCACCTCGGTGCCTCCACCGACGAGGCCCAGGAGAAGGCGGGCATCGCGGTCGCCAAGTCCGTCCGTCTCGCCCTCGCCGGCGAGCTGGTGCCGGACGCGGTGAACGTCCAGGGCGGTGTCATCGCCGAGGACGTCAAGCCGGGTCTGCCGCTCGCCGAGCGCCTCGGCCGGATCTTCACCGCGCTCGCCGGTGAGGTCGCGGTCCGCCTCGACGTCGAGGTCTACGGCGAGATCACCCAGCACGACGTGAAGGTGCTGGAGCTGTCCGCGCTCAAGGGCGTCTTCGAGGACGTCGTCGACGAGACGGTGAGTTACGTCAACGCGCCGCTGTTCGCCCAGGAGCGTGGCGTCGAGGTCCGGCTGACCACCAGCTCCGAGTCGCCCGAGCACCGCAACGTCGTCACCGTGCGCGGCACGCTCGCGGACGGCGAGGAGGTGTCGGTCTCCGGCACGCTGGCCGGCCCGAAGCACGTCCAGAAGATCGTCGCGGTCGGTGACTACGACGTCGACCTCGCCCTCGCCGACCACATGCTCGTCCTGCGCTACGAGGACCGCCCCGGTGTCGTCGGCACCGTCGGCCGCATCCTCGGCGAGGCGGGCATCAACATCGCCGGCATGCAGGTCGCTCGCGCGGTCGCCGGCGGCGAGGCGCTGGCCGTGCTCACCGTCGACGACACGGTGGGCTCCGCCGTGCTGGCCGAGGTTGCTTCCGAGATCGGCGCCACTTCGGCTCGGTCGGTGAACCTGGCCTGAGTCGTTTCCCCCGCGAACGCCGGGCGGGCTGACTTTCGTCAGCCCGCCCGGCGTTCTTTCGTGCCCTATGAGTCGTCCCGCACCTCGATCCTCCGCAAGGACACCGCCGCTCCCACCGCCGCCAGCGCCACCAGCACCGCGCCGGCGATCGCCGCGCCCTGCATCCCGCTGGTGAAGGCCTCGCGGGCCGTGGCGAGGAGGGACTGGCCGGCCCGGCCGGGCAAGTGGGCGGCCGTGGCGAGGGCGTCGCCCAGGGTCTCGCGGGCCCCGGCCGGGGCGGTGGCCGGCATCTCGTGGCGGTAGACCGCCGTGCCGATCGAGCCGAGGACCGCCATGCCGAGCGCGCCGCCGAACTCGGCGCTGGTCTCCAGCAGGGAGGAGGCCGTGCCCGCCCGCTCCACCGGGGCGCCGCTCATGGCCAGGTCGGTCAGCTGGGAGACGATCGCGACCATCCCGCAGGCGAGGACGCCGGCCCCGGCGAGGGCCTGCCACAGCGAGTCGGTGCCGACGAGGGCGAGCATCGAGTAACCGGCCGCCATGGCCGCGAAGCCGCCGGCGACGACGTACCCCCGGTTGACGCCCCGCTGGACGAGCTGGGCGGTGACCGGACCGGCGAACCCGATGAACACCGAGGGCAGCAGGCTCCACAGGGCCGCCGACAGCGGGCTCTTGCCGAGGACCGACTGCAGGTACTGCGTGGTGAAGACGGCCGAGCCCATCATGGCGAGGCTCGCGACCAGGTTCAGGACCAGCGCCGGGGTGAAGCCGTGGCCCTTCAGCAGGGCCGGCGGGATCAGGGGGGAGGAGCTGGTGCGCTGGCGGTGGACGAACAGGGCCGCGAAGAGCAGGCCGACGGCGGTCGAGACGACGTACAGCGGGTGCCAGCCCTCGGAGGGGATCTCCTTCAGGCCGTAGATCACGGGGAGCACGGCGGCCAGCGACAGCGGCACGCTCAGCCAGTCGAAACGCCCGGGGTCCGGGTCCCTGGACTCCGGCAGCAGCACCGGGCCGAGAAGCAGGAGCAGGGCCATGGCGGGCAGGTTGACCAGGAAGACCGAGCCCCACCAGAAGTGCTCGACCAGGATGCCGCTCATCACGGAGCCGAGCGCGATACCGCCGGTCATGACGCCGGACCACAGCCCGATTGCCTTCGCACGCTGGGCAGGGTCGGTGAACATCGTGCGCAGCAGCGCCATGGTGGACGGCATCAGGGTCGCACCGCCGAGACCGAGGACCGCGCGGGCCGCGATCAGGGTCCCGGCGCTGTCGGCGTAGGCCGCGAGCAGCGAGGCGCCGCCGAAGGCCGCCGCACCCGTCAGGAGGAGCCTGCGGCGGCCGATGCGGTCGCCGAGGGAGCCCATGGTCATCAGCAGGCCCGCCAGGACGAAGCCGTAGACGTCGAAGATCCACAGCTGCTGGGTGCCGCTCGGGTGCAGGTCGGCGCTGATCGCGGGGGTCGCGAAGTAGAGGACCGAGACGTCCATCGAGACCAGCAGCAGCGGCAGCATCAGCACGCCCAGGGCGGTCCACTCGCGGCGCCCGGCGCGGGCGGGGGCGGCGCTCTCGGCGCCGACGGAGGCGGTTGTGCTCGTCGAGTTCGTCATGCCGGAGACTGTACGCCCGTCTTAAACGCTTGTATAGAACGAGCGTATAAGTCGTTCGTCTAGGACGTACGTATGGACCGGCGGTAGGGTGGCCGGCATGGGACACCGTGAGGATCTGCTCGAAGGCGCCAAGCGCTGCCTGATGGAGAAGGGGTTCCTGCGTACGACCGCGCGGGACATCGTCAAGGAGTCGGGGACGAACCTGGCGTCGATCGGCTACCACTACGGCTCGAAGGACGCGCTGCTGGTGCAGGCGTACATCGCGCTGATCGAGGGTGTGGGGGAGAGCTTCGACCCGGACCTCGGCGGTACGGTGACGCAGCCTCCCGGGTCCCTGGAGCGCTTCCAGGAGGTGTGGACGAGCATCATCCGCACGGTGCCCGAGTCACGGGCGATCTGGCTGCTGAGCTTCGAGCTGATGTTCCAGGGCGACGACCGGATCGCGGAGGTGCGCAAGCTGCTCGCCGAGGCGCAGAAGACGGGTCGCTCGGGGCTGGTGTCCCTGTTCAGCGGCATCCCGGAGGCCGACCTCGACGAGGAGTCCGCCGAAACCGAGGGCCGTTTCTACATGACCCTCCTCAACGGCCTCATGGTCCAGTGGCTCTTCGACCCGGACACGGCGACCACCGCGGAGCAGCTCACCGAGGGTCTCCGGCGGATCGTCGGCGGGGCCGCGGCGGGCTGATCCGGCTCTCCCGCACGCGCGGCACCGCAGACCGCCACGCCCGCCGGCACGCGGATTGCGGCCGCCCGCCGGGCAGGAGAGATTGGCCTCATGCGTGACGCCGAGGTGGCGGTGCTGATCGTCGGCGGCGGACCGGTCGGGCTCACCGTGCGGGCGCTGCTGGAGCGCTGGGGCGTATCCGCCCTGCTCGTCGAGCGGCACACCGAGCTGTCGCCGTTCCCCCGGTCCCGGCTCGTCAACGTGCGCTCGATGGAGATCTTCCGCGGGCTCGGGCTCGCCGGCCGGATCACCGCCCGCGCCTTCGCGCCGCGCTACGGACGGGTCCGCTTCCGCGACACCCTCAGCGGCGCCGACTTCGCCTCGGCGGCGATGGCCGGGGTGCACGCGCCGGTGCCGGAGAGCCCCGCGCTCGGCGTGTGCACCTCGCAGGACCGGCTGGAACCGGTGCTGCTCGACGCGGCGGACGCGCCGGTGCGGTTCGGTGTCGAACTCATCGGCCTGACCGAGGAGTTCGGAGGTGTCACAGCGCGGCTCACCGATCACCGCACCGGAGCCGAGGGGCGGATCCGGGCCCGGTACGTCCTCGCCGCCGACGGCGCGCACTCCACCGTCCGGGACCTGCTGGACATCGGCACCGCCGGCCCCGGTGCGCTGGGCGGTGTCACCACCGTCGTCTTCGACGCCGACCTCGACCGCTGGTGTGCCGACCGGCCCGCCGGGGTCTACTTCACCGCGCGGGGGTCCTTCACGCCGCTCTACCCCGAAGGGGGCTGGGCCTGGTTCGGCCCCACGCCCGAGAACGCCGACGGCACCGACTGGGGCGGCCTCGTCGCGGCGGCCCTCGGTCCCGGCACCGCCGTACGGCCGGAGGTGCTGCGCGTCCAGCACTGGGTGATGGAGGCACGCGTCGCCGAACGCCTCCGGCACGGCCGGATCCTGCTGGCCGGCGATGCCGCGCACGCCGTCCCCGTCATCGGTGGCCTGGGTATGAACGCCGGCGTGGCCGACGCGCACAACCTCGCCTGGAAACTGGCGGGCGTGCTCCAGGGCTGGGCCGGACCCGGCCTGCTGGACACCTACGAGGCCGAGCGGCACCCCGTCGCCCGCGAGACACTCCGCCAGGCGGTGGCCAACGCCCGGCTGCTGCGCGAGGTGCAGGACCGCCGGCGCGCACAGCTGCGGGCGGGGGACGTGGTGCCGGACCAGGTCCAACCGCCCTGGGCGGACCGGTACTTCGCACAGCTGGGCCTGGTGCTCGGCGTCGCCTACCGCTCGGCCGCCGTCCTCACGGCCACCGATGCCCCGCCCGAGCCACCGGAGCCCGGCACGGACTACACGCCCACCGTGCGGCCGGGCCACCGCATGCCCCACCTCTGGCTCACCGGCGACCGCTCGGCCCTCGACACCCTCGGCGCGTGGTTCACCCTGCTCACCCCGGACCCCACGCGCTGGGCGCCCCCCACCGCCGTACCCGTGCCGCTGCACATCGAGCCCCTGGCGCGCGAGCACACCGAGTCGTACGCCCTCGGTCCGCACGGCGCGCTCCTCGTCCGCCCGGACGGCCACATCGCCGCCCACTGGCCCGACGGCCCGCGCACCCCGGGCACCCTCACGGAGGCGCTGACCGCGCTCACGGGTGCGCGTGACCATGCTGGGAGGCGATGGTCCGGAACGTCCCGCAGCGGAGGCAGCGCCGACGCAACCTGATCCGGCCGTACGACGGCGCTACAGCCGAGCCCGCTTCAGCGCCATGTGCAGCAGCAGCCGGTCCTCGCCGTCGTCCAGGTCCAGGCCGGTCAGCTGCTCGACCCGGGAGAGGCGGTAGTACAGGGTCTGCCGGTGGATGCCCAGTTCGGCGGCCGTACGGCCGGCCTGGCCCGCGCAGTCGAGGTAGACCTCGGCGGTGCGGGCCAGTTCCCGGTGGGCGGGGGAGAGCAGGGGGCCGACCACGGGATCGTGCGCGGCCTGCGGCGGCAGCGCGGTGAGCAGCCGGTACGGCCCGATGTCCGCCCACCGCGCGACGGGCCCGAACCGCGGCTCGGCCAGCGCGGCGCGCGTGGCGGCGGCCGCCTCCTCCTCGGCCGTCTGGAACCGGTCGTCCGGCTCCTTGGCGAGCGAGCGCATGACCAGGCCGTCCAGCTCCGGCGGGCAGCCGTCGGA
>NZ_JBEPBF010000126.1:0-30740 GCF_040298985.1 Streptomyces sp. NPDC001093
GCTGGAACAGTTCCCACAACTCGTCCGGCACCATGCGCTCGACCATCACCACACGGTGCAGACTACCCAGAACACCAAATGAGACGACGTCTTAGTAGGCCGCCCGCCACCGCCCGCGGGTCTGCGGTCCAGGGTTCGGTACGGTGATTTTTCCCGAGGCGGTTCGTAGCCGGGAGATCAAGTCTGCTCCGTCAGTGGGGGCCTTTACAGCCTGATCAGCATCTCCTTCCAGGCGGTCCTTCTCTGCTTACACCTCACGAGGGTGCATTCCGTGCTTGAGGTAGTAGCGGCCATCCGCTGTGACGACGACCACGTGGCTGCTGCCGCGCCAGGTCCTCTTGATCAGCCCGCGCTTCTCAAGGGCCAAGCCGTATGGATGCTCTCGGGCGGGAGAGCCACGGCATCAGAAGCACCCGCGACTTCCCGGAGCATGTCGGCCTGCTTCTCCGTCAGTGCATACTTCACGGTTCCCGGCCTCCAGTCGACGAGCTGTGGGCGGAGGGCCACGATAGGCCGGGGCGAGCAGCGAGAACCACAACCCATCCCACGTATGGCTTCCACGGCCCCGTCCGGACGCGCTGAGGTCGGTCGTTGAAGTGAGTCAGCGCGCTTCGTGCGTGACGCTCGTTTGACGCTCTGGGCCCCTGGCAGCCCGTCTCCCGAGCCAAGAAACCTCCTCTGACCTGCGACTTCTCCAGCTCCCGCTCGCTGCGACATCTTTTCGATGACGCATCATGTGGAGTGCGTGGCGATTCTGGAGCCTGCGGCAAAGGGCCTCTGACCTGCACGTTCGTGGTTCTGGCAGGTCTGCTCGACCTCTTTGGAGCACAACACACGCTCGGTCCCGACCACCTCGGCTGTCCTCCAGTTCCGCCATGTCCTTCAGGACGCCGATGTGGTCGAGCAGAAGAGAACGACCTCGCCCCAGTGACCGGCTCAAGATCCCCGCCCGTGACCAGCCGGCGGGGAGGCAGCGAGCCACGGATGTCGCACTACGTAGTGGACGCCGATGCCACCGGAGACGATCAAGTACCGGGGCGTTGTTCGCGCATCTGGACGAGCGGCAGCGGCGGCTGATGAGAGGGACGAGGCCCGGATCCTGGGGGGCGGCAGCCACCTCTCCTGATCCCGGGCAGCCGAGTCCAGGGAAGCGCATCCTCGCAGAGGGTGTCTGGTGGGTCCACCGGCTTCCGACCGCCTGGTCCGCGCCTCCCAGCCGCCGCCAGGCGATGTGGACCGCTCTGCGTGGATCATTGCGCCAAATCGGTTTGTTCGTGGGCACGTTGCTGCTCATCGTCGTACTGGTCGTCGCCTGGAGCGTGGCCAACCCGTCCCGCGTGGGCGGCTCTGCGGGGACGTGGCTGTCCCTCGCGTTCCTGGCGGGAGTCGTGTGGGCGGTGTTCCTGTTCCTGTTCGCTTGTTCCGCCGTCGCGCGAACCGGCTTCGGCGCGGCCTCGGTTCACCCCGCTGCCCCGCCTGTGCTGGCCACTTTCCTGGTCTGGGCGTTCGCGGTCACTGCCAGACTGCCCAGCGGACCGACGCCGATCGCCTATGTGCTGCTCATCGGCGGTCCGGCCACGGTGACGGCGATCGCATGGTGGGAGGTCCACCGATTGCGCACCCGGTTCGGGGTGCGGCTGAGGGGCGGCTGAAGCCTCGCCTGAGTGGAAGGAGGGCGTTCCGGCAGCGTGCGAGATGTCCGTTCCCAGGTTTTGTACGACATATGGCGGACCGGGGTCTGCGGCGCGGACGGCGAGTTGGGCCCGCCGCGCGCGACGGCGCGGCAGTTCCCCATCCGGGGCCGGCACCCCGGATGGGTGCCGGCCCCGGTCCGAGCAGCGGGCGAGGGAGACGGCGGGCGCCACCACCTCATGAGTGACGGACACACCGGGACGCCCCCGCACGGGTGACCACGCGGTGGGTGGTGGGGGTTTCGCGGCGTGTGGAGTGCGGCAGGAGCCGTGGGTGCCGTGCGTGAGGAAGGGGGTGCGGTGCGGGTGACCCGCGAGGAGGTGCGGGTCGTCCTGGTCGACCATTCCGACGTCATCCGGCTGGAGCTCGGCCCCGGACCCCGCCCGCGCATCGGCGGCGCGATCGACGAACCGAAGCGCGATCGACGAACTGAAGACGGAACGCTGGGTCGGACGGCGAGGTGATGCCCGCGGCGACCGTCGGGTGGACCGCGGGCATGGTCGCGAGCCCTCTGGCGGCGCCGGTCCCGGGTGAATGCGATCGGCTGGGACGGCTGAGCGTGGACCCCACCTGCGGGCGACCGGTGTCCCCGACGTCCAGGCCGCGGCGACACCGCTGCCGCGATGGCGGAGAAGGAGCACTCATACGACGCAGAGCCGCCGCCACGCCCAGCCGATGGGGAAGTCCACCGGGCACGACGTGGCCGCCAGTTGCTTCTCCAGGTTCTGCCCAGGCGCATCGATTCCTGGCGACGGTAGGTTTGGTGCATAAAGTGATGTACGGGGCATAACCGTCGAGAGATGGGCGAGCGGCACCATGAAATTCGCGGTCATCGGCGGAACCGGGCTGATCGGGTCACGGGTCGTGGAGAACCTCGACGCGGCCGGCCACCAGGCCGTCCCGCACTCCCCGAAGTGTCCGACGCCGCCCTTCACGCTCGCGGCGAGAAGGCTGCCCATCGACGACCGGAAGAAGGCGGGCGAGGTTTCGCCGAAGGCCGGGGAGTTCGTCAGGTTGATGACGACATCGACGCCCGCCACGGCTTCCTCGACGCCCCGGCCGGTCACGAGGTCCACGCCTGTGGCCGGGCGGATGGCGAGACCGTCCGTCTGCCGCGTACGCAGCTCCAGCCGATCGCCGCCGCGGACGTCTCCCGCATCATCGCCGAAGTGGCCGCCGGTACCCCGCTCAACGGCGTCCTCGACATCGCCGCACCCGCCGTGTACCCCCTCGACGGAATCGGCCGGCTGACCCTCGCGGCCAAAGGCGACGGGCGCTCCGTCGTCACCGATGACACCGCCGGCATGTATGCCGCCGTCCACGGTGACGTCCTCACCGCCGGGCACGACGCCCGCATCGCCCCCCACCCACTACACGGACTGGCTCGCCTGAACCCGCCGCGATCCCCGACGCCGAGCAGCAAGGATTGTGCATGGTGCTCCGGGAGGCATTTCGACCACCCCTACGAGCAGCTCGCGGAGACCATCGGCCAGACCAGCGCAAGGTGCTGCCGCTGATCTTCTCTACCGGGCCCTCAGTGCGGGCACCAGGCACGTCAGTCGCGTCCCCCGAACGCCTCCAAAATGCGTTCCGCCGCCCGTGTCGCCGTCAAGCGGCCCTGCCTGACCTGTCGTTCGAGGTCCGGCGCGGTCTCGCGCACCGCGGGGTCGGAGTGGAGGCGGTCCAGCAGTTCGTCGCGGACCATGGCCCAGGTCCAGCGGACCTGCTGGTCGCGCCGCTTGGCGGTCAGCCGGCCGGTGGAGTCGAGCAGCGTACGGTGCTGCTCCAGGCGCTCCCAGACCGTGTCCAGCCCCGTCGACTCGCGGGCGCTGCAACTCAGCACCGGCGGGGTCCAGAAGGCCTCCTTGCCGTGCATCAGGCGCAGTGCGCCCGCCAGTTCGCGGGCGGCGGCCTTCGCGTCGCGCTCGTGCGGGCCGTCAGCCTTGTTGACTGCGATCACGTCGGCCAGCTCCAGGACGCCCTTCTTGATGCCCTGCAGCTGGTCGCCGGTGCGGGCCAGGGTGAGGAGGAGGAAGGAGTCGACCATCTCCGCGACCGTCGTCTCCGACTGGCCCACGCCCACGGTCTCCACGAGGATCACGTCGTAGCCCGCGGCCTCCATCACCACCATCGACTCCCGGGTGGCCTTCGCGACCCCGCCCAGTGTGCCCGCGCTGGGGGAGGGGCGGACGAAGGCCGCCGGGTCGACCGCCAGCCGTTCCATGCGCGTCTTGTCGCCGAGGATCGAGCCGCCGGTGCGGGTCGAGGAGGGGTCGACCGCCAGGACCGCGACCCGGTGGCCCAGCGAGGTGAGCAGCGTGCCGAACGCGTCGATGAACGTCGACTTGCCGACGCCCGGCACCCCGCTGATGCCGATCCGCCGCGCCCGGCCGCTGTGCGGAAGGAGCTGCGTCAGCAACTCCTGTGCCAGCGACCGGTGTTGGGGGCGCGTGGACTCGACGAGCGTGATCGCGCGGGCCACGATCGCCCGCTTCCCGTCGAGCACGCCCTTCACATATGCGTCGAGATCGATCGCTGCCATCGGCGCCCTACAGCTCGTGGCCGGGGTCGGCCGGCAGCTCGTGGCCGAGGTCCGCCGACAGCCGCTTGACCAGGTCGTACGCCGCGTCGGGGATCACCGTTCCGGGCAGGAACACCTCCGCCGCGCCCATGTCCCGCAGCGTCGGCACGTCCTGCGGCGGGATCACCCCGCCGACCACGATCATGATGTCCTCGCGGCCCTCCTCGGCGAGCTTCTCGCGCAGCGCCGGGACGAGGGTCAGGTGGCCCGCGGCCAGCGACGACACACCGACCACGTGCACGTCGGCCTCGACCGCCTGCCGGGCGACCTCCTCCGGCGTCTGGAACAGCGGGCCGACGTCGACGTCGAAGCCGAGGTCGGCGAACGCGGTCGCGATCACCTTCTGGCCGCGGTCGTGGCCGTCCTGGCCCATCTTGGCGACCAGGATGCGCGGGCGGCGCCCCTCGGCCTCCTCGAAGGCGTCCACCAGGGCACGGGTGCGGTCCACGTTCGGGGACTGGCCTGCTTCGTTGCGGTACACGCCGGAGATCGTACGGATCTGGCTCGCGTGCCGGCCGTACACCTTCTCCAGGGCGTCGGAGATCTCGCCGACGGTCGCCTTGGCGCGGGCCGCGTGGACGGCCAGCTCCAGCAGGTTCTCCTTGCCGTCGGCGGCCCGGGTGAGCGCGTCGAGGGCGTCCTGGCAGGCCTGCTCGTCCCGCTCCGCGCGCAGCCGCCGCAGCTTCTCGATCTGCTGGGCGCGCACGGACGAGTTGTCGACCTTGAGGACCTCGATCGCCTCGTCGTTCTCCACGCGGTACTTGTTCACGCCGATCACCGGCTGGCGCCCGGAGTCGATGCGGGCCTGGGTGCGGGCCGCCGCCTCCTCCACGCGCAGCTTCGGGATGCCGGCGTCGATGGCCTGTGCCATGCCGCCCGCCTGCTCGACCTCCTGGATGTGGGCCCAGGCCTTGCGCGCGAGGTCGTACGTCAGCTTCTCCACGTACGCGCTGCCGCCCCAGGGGTCGATGACCCGGGTGGTGCCCGACTCCTGCTGGATGAGCAGCTGGGTGTTGCGGGCGATGCGCGCCGAGAAGTCGGTCGGCAGGGCCAGGGCCTCGTCGAGGGCGTTGGTGTGCAGCGACTGGGTGTGGCCCTGGGTCGCCGCCATCGCCTCCACGGCCGTACGCGTGACGTTGTTGAACACGTCCTGCGCGGTCAGCGACCAGCCCGAGGTCTGCGAATGGGTGCGCAGGGAGAGGGACTTGGTGTTCTTCGGCTCGAACTGGCTCACCAGCTTGGCCCACAGCAGGCGCGCCGCCCGCAACTTGGCGACCTCCATGAAGAAGTTCATGCCGATCGCCCAGAAGAAGGACAGGCGCGGCGCGAACGCGTCCACGTCCAGGCCCGCTTCCCGGCCCGCGCGGATGTACTCCACGCCGTCCGCGAGCGTGTACGCCAGCTCCAGGTCGGCCGTCGCGCCCGCCTCCTGGATGTGGTAGCCGGAGATGGAGATGGAGTTGTAGCGGGGCATCCGCTGCGAGGTGTACGCGAAGATGTCGGAGATGATCCGCATCGACGGCTTCGGCGGATAGATGTAGGTGTTGCGGACCATGAACTCCTTCAGAATGTCGTTCTGAATGGTTCCGGCCAGCTTCTCGGGCGGTACGCCCTGTTCCTCCGCCGCCACGATGTACAGCGCGAGCACCGGCAGCACGGCGCCGTTCATCGTCATCGACACGGTCATCCTGTCGAGGGGGATCCCGTCGAACAGCTGCCGCATGTCGTAGATCGAGTCGATGGCCACGCCCGCCATGCCGACGTCACCGGTCACGCGCGGGTGGTCGCTGTCGTAACCCCGGTGCGTGGGCAGGTCGAAGGCGACCGACAGGCCCTTCTGGCCGGCGGCCAGGTTGCGCCGGTAGAAGGCGTTGGACTCCTCGGCGGTGGAGAAGCCCGCGTACTGGCGGATCGTCCAGGGCTGGTTGACGTACATCGTCGGGTAGGGGCCGCGCAGATACGGCGCGATGCCCGGGTAGGTGCCCAGGAAGTCCAGGCCCTCCAGGTCACGGCCGGTGTACAGCGGCTTGACCCCGATGCCCTCCGGGGTCTCCCACAGCGGCTCTTCGCTCCCGGTCGCCCGCGCGACGGCCGCACGCCACTGATCGGCACTGCCGTCGACGGCCGGCGTCCCCAGCTCGATGCCGGAGAAGTCGGGGATTCCCATCAGGACACTCCCATGCGGTCGAGGGTCGCGGACAGCACGTCGATGGCGTCGCAGCCCGCGAAGACGTACGAGTCGATGCCGGCGTACTCGCCCCGGCCCGCCAGGAACACATGCCGGGCGCCGGCCGCCCTGAGCGACTCGGCCGCCTGCTCGGCCTGTTCGGCGTACAGGGCGTCGCTGGAGCACAGCACGGCCTCGGTGGCGCCGCTGTCCTCGAAGGTGCCGTCCGTGACCGGCTCGATGCCGCCCGCCTGGAAGAGGTTCGCCGCGAAGGTCGCCCGCGCGGTGTACGCGGCGGCCGAGCCGATGGTCGCCAGGAAGATCCGGGGGCGGGCGCCGGTCGCCGCGAGGTGGGCGTCGGAGCGGGCGCGCAGCTCCTCGTACGCCTCGTCGCGGCGCACCCGGGGCAGACCGCCGGACGGCGGCTCGGGCGCGGGCTCGCGGTCCACCGGCTTCTCCGCCAGCAGCGGGAACTCGCTGACACCGGTGATGGGTTCGCGCCGCTTGGCGAGCTTCTTGGAACGCTCCGCCCAGGTCGTCGCGAGGTCCGTGCGCAGCCGGCCGGAGCGCAGTACGGCGGCCTGGCCGCCGTCGCGCTCGATCGTCCGGAAGAACTCCCAGGCGGCCTGGGCGAGTTGGTCGGTGAGCTGCTCGACGTACCAGGAGCCGCCCGCCGGGTCGATGACCCGGGCCAGGTGGGACTCCTCGATGAGGATCGTGGAGGTGTTGCGGGCGATCCGGCGGGCGAACGCGTCGGGCAGACCGAGCGCGTGGTCGAACGGCAGCACGGTCACCGAGTCGGCGCCGCCGACCCCGGCGGCGAGCGTGGCGACCGTCGTGCGGAGCATGTTCACCCACGGGTCGCGGCGGGCCATCATCACCGGCGAGGTGACCACGTGCTGCACCTGCGCGCCGGGCGCGCCGCAGACCTCGGCGACCCGGGCCCACAGCCGGCGCGCGGCGCGGAGCTTGGCGATGGTGAGGAACTGGTCGGCGGTGGCGGCGTAGCGGAACTCCAGCTGCCCGGCGGCCTGTTCGACACCGAGCCCCGCCTCGGTGAGCTCCCGCAGATACGCCACACCGGTGGCGAGCGAGGCGCCCAGCTCCTGCGCGGCCGAGCCGCCCGCCTCGTGGTACGGCAGCGCGTCCACGGTCAGGGCGCGCAGACCCGGGTACTGCTCGGCGCAGCGCGCGGCCAGGGCGGCGTACGGCGCGAAGTCCAGGGCGGTGCCGGTGCGGGCCTCGTGGCCCAGCGGGTCGCCGCCCAGATTGCCGCGTACGGCGGCCGCGTCCACGCCCTTGCCGTCGTACAGCCGCAGCAGCGCCTCGGCGGCCTGCTCGGTGTCCCGGCCGGCGTCCAGGACGACCGGCGCGAGGTCCAGGTACACACCCTCCAGCGCCCGGCCCAGCCCGTCGAGCGGGATGCCGCCCTCGCCCAGCACGAGCCACAGCGAGGTGCCGCCGTTCTCCAGGTCGGCCAGGACGGCGTGCTCCGAGAGGGCGGTGTGCCGCTGCCGTACGTCCCAGCCGCCCGCGGTGTTGCCCTCGGGGCGGCCGCCGCGCACATACGGCGCGAAGCCCGGCAGGCCGGGGTCGGGCGCGGCGTCGCGAGCGGTGTACAGGGGCCGGGTGCGCAGCCCGTCCTCCAGCGTCGTGGACAGGGCGTCCTCAGCTGCCGCGCCCGAGACTTCCTTGCCCGACTTGCGCAGCACGCCCTCGACCAGGCGTTGCCACTGCTCGTGTGTCGCGTCAGGGAACTCGGCGGCCAGTGAGAGCCCGTCGTCAGGCAGGACCGTCATGGCTCGGATGCTAGGGCAGCACGCTCGAATGAGAGTAAAGCGAGGGCTGTGACGTTGCCCTCCTCGCGGTTGTGACCTGCGCCGCTCAGCCCTCGGAGGGCTCCCCGTCCGGGGCCGGCAGGTCCGGTACGAGGGCGCACATGGCCATGCGCTGCTCGGGTCCCATGGAGTCGGCGAGGGCCTGCCGGACGGTCCCGGCGAGCAGGGCCGAGGTCTCGCTCAGCAGCTCGCGCGCCCTGGCGGTGAGGGCCACCTGCACACCGCGCTTGTCGCCGCACACGGACGTGCGGGCGACCAGACCGGCCCGCTGCAGGCAGGCGATCTGGTAGGTGAGCCGGGTCTTGGGGCGGCCGAGGAGATCGGCGACCTGCGTCATGCGCAGTCCCTCGCGGGGCCGTTCCGCCAGCAGGCACAGGATCAGGAACTCGTCGTGGGAGACGTCGAGGGTCTCCTTCACGACCGACCGCAGCCGCTGCTCCACGGTGCCCGTGGCGGCCAGCAGGACCATCCAGGCGCGCAGCTCCGCGGGCAGCAGGCCGCCCGCTGAGGCGGGGCATTCGAGCTGGTGGGCGGGGTGCGCGTCGGAGGCGGACATGCGTCGAGTCTACCTGTTGTCCAATTTTGGACCAGCCGGTTGTTCAGTTTTTTGGACCAGCAGGTTGTCCAAATTTGGAGGACGCGCTAGCGTGGCGTCAGTCATCCAAATTTGAACCACTCGACTCCGGAGTACGACCATGACCCTCGCCGTGCAGACAGGCACCTGGCAGCTCGACCCGGCCGCGTCCACCGTGGGACTGCGGCACAAGACCATGTGGGGGCTCGTCACCGTGAAGGGCGCGTTCGCCGCTGTCACCGGCGGCGGCGAGGTGCACGCCGACGGCTCGGCCACGGGCACCGTGACCCTGGAGGCGGCCTCCCTGGACACCAGGCACGCCAAGCGGGACACCCACCTGCGCTCGGCCCACTTCTTCGACGCCGGCAGCCACCCGGAGATCACCTTCGCCGTCCGTGGCGCCGACCGCCTCGACGGCGACGACGTGCGGGTCAGCGGACAGCTGACCGTGCGGGGCGTCAGCAGGCCCGTGACCTTCACCGCCCGCCTCACCGACGCCGACGCCGAGGCGCTCACCCTGGACGCCGAGTTCACCGTGGACCGCGAGCAGTTCGGCATGGGCTGGAACCAGCTGGGCATGATGCGCGGGCTCACCACGGTGACGGCGAAGCTGCGTTTCACGCGGGCCCAGGCGTGAGCCGCCTGCTCAGCCCTTGAGGAAGGGGCTCAGCCTCTGGGTGCTCCCGGGCCCTCGAGGCCCAGTTCGGCCCAGCTCACGTCCTTGGTCGAGAGCGTCTGCGGGGTCGCCGTGAAGGCGCGCAGCCGGAAGTGCGTGGACCTCTTCGAGGGCACCGGGAAGCCGCCCTTGGGCGCCCGCAGCTCGACGGTCGCCGTGGTGTGCGCGGGGATGGTGGCCGGGCCGTGCGCCAGGGACCAGTACCGGCTCATGCCCTGGCCCGTCGTCAGCATGTAGTGCGGGCTCAGCGCGCCGCCGCCGGTGTTGGCCACCCGCACCGTCATCGCGGACAGCGTGTGCGCCGGGCCGTGCCGGACCGCCGTGATGTCCATCCGCAGCGGCGGCCTGCCCGTCACCGCGAGCGTCGCGCTCACCAGCGGGGGCGTGATCAGCAGGACGACCGCGGCGGCCAGGGCCGGCCGGCGGCGCGGACCGGTCAGCCACCGGGGCCGCGGCTGCCACGCCTTCCTGAACTCCGACAGGGGTACGGTGATCGCCGCCGCCAGCCACAGCGGCGTGTACATCAGGTAGTAGCCGTCCTGGGACCGGGTCGCCAGGTAGAAGGCGCACCAGGGCAGCACGGTCGCGGCGGGGCCCAGTCGCCGTACGAACAGCACGAACAGCGCCAGCAGGGCCGCGGCGAGCAGCATGCTCGCGTGGCCGTACCAGTCGAGCCGGTCGCTGCCGTGCGTGAAGTACAGGGAGATGCCGACCAGACCCTGGCCGTGCACCACCGCGCCCTGGGTCAGCGGCAGGGCGATGCCCCGGAACCACGGGCCCGGCTCGCTGACGATGAAGTACGCGTTGATCAGCAGCCAGGTGAGGACGGCGATCCCCGCGATCCGCAGGACCACCCGCGCGGCCTGTCGCCCGCCGAGTTCCCCGCGGCGCACGGCGTAGATCCCGGCCAGCAGGAACGGGGTGACGAACCAGGGGAGTTGCTGTGCCGCGCACGCGGCCCCGATGCACGCGGCCCGCGCGATCCCGGCGGCACCCAGCCGGCCCCCGGCGCCGAACCGCGGCCAGCGCACCACCACCGGCACCAGCAGGACCAGGCCGACGATCGCCGGGTAGCCCTGGCGGGCGTACATCGGCAGGAAACCGAAGCCCAGGCAGACCATCGTGGCCGCCGAGCGCCACGGCGTCGGCAGCAGCCGCCACAGCACCACCGCGCCCACGATCAGCACGACGGTCGCCGCCAGGGTCGCCGGTGCGCCGACGTGGCCGAGCCACAGGAAGGGCACGGTGAGCAGCGGCGTCAGCGGGGGATAGCCGTACGTGTAGTCGTAACCGCCGGTCGTCGTGGCGGTCAGGGCGACGCCCTTGATGTGGAAGAGCCACGGCCACGGCTGGTCGTACACCTGGTGTCCGCCGACGATCTCCTTCGCGGCCTGCGTGGTCAGGACCGCCTCGTCGCCGCCCGCGTGGTTCAGCGCCCAGGTGCACAGGGTGAGTGCGATCGCGGTCACCAGCACCACGGCGTCCAGACGGACCAGCGAACGCGCCCGGCGGACCGTCAGCGTGAGCACGCCGGTCACCAGGATCGTGGCGTAGCAGGCGGAGATGACCCCCGCGAGGACCAGCTGGTGCGTGGCCGCCTGCGTCCACACCGTGCGCGTGCCGATGAACAGGCTGACGTCGGCGAGCAGCGTCAGTACGCGGT
Source organism: Streptomyces sp. NPDC001093 (assembly GCF_040298985.1). Taxonomy (NCBI): domain Bacteria; kingdom Bacillati; phylum Actinomycetota; class Actinomycetes; order Kitasatosporales; family Streptomycetaceae; genus Streptomyces; species Streptomyces sp. NPDC001093. The sequence goes on from NZ_JBEPBF010000126.1 coordinate 11,192, forward strand.
GCCACTGCGCGGGTGGCTCCTGGAGCTCCGCGAGGGCGACCGGTACGGCGGACACCGCCGACTGCGTCCGCCGGCCAGCTGTCACCTGCTGTGTTTCTGCCAAGTGCACGGCACCGGACGCTAGTGGCAGCCGATGAACACGGCGTGGCGGCATGTGAAGAGTCGGATATGAGCGAGGTAAGAGGCGGACTTAATCGTACATGTGATGGCAGGTCGCTCCCCGTCGGACGGCACCGGATCGGTCGCGCAGTGTGTCGTTGTTGGGCCGAACGGGTGACTTGGCGTAAGAATTGGCTGGTGCAGGCATGGAATGCGAGTCAGGTCGGGGGGAGCCGGTGAGCCGTTACGACGTCACCGATGAACAGTGGGAAGGGCTCGCCCAGGTCGTGCCGCTGCGGGGCCGCGACGCCTGGCCGTCCGCGGTGAACCACCGCTCACTGCCGGACGCCGAGACCGAGACCCGGCGCCGGTTCGTGGTCCTGCGCGTCAACGTCTTCGCCGACGCGCGGGAGGTCGCCGAGACCCTGATGGCCGGCGCGCCGGTCCTGCTCGACCTCTCCGGCGCGGAGACCGAGGTCGCCAAGCGCGTCCTCGACTTCAGCACGGGCGTTGTCTTCGGCCTGGGCAGCGGGATGCACCGCGTCGACCGCAACGTGTTCCTCCTCACCCCGCCCGGCACAGAGGTGAGCGGGCTGATGGAGGGGGCTGGGGTGTCGGGCGGCTGACGGGGGCGCGTGCGAGGGCCGTCACCCGGCCGAGTGGCCCCGGTCCCGTTCGGGACTGCCGGACCGCCCGTTCGTGGGAACGGTGTCGGCAGGAAACGGTTCGGCAGGCGGGGCGAGTTCTACGGTCCGGACATGGCCGTGCCCTCCGTGTCCGCTGAGCCCCCCGTCGCCGACCCACCGGCCGGGACCCCACCCGCGCGGTCCCGGCGGTCCCCCGACGCGCGTGCCCGGATCACCGAACTGCGGCTGTCGGCCTTCGCCGGGCATCGGCGCGTCGGCTTTCCGCTGGGGCCCGTCACCCTGTTCGCCGGGCCCAGCGGAGCGGGTAAGACGACCGCGCTCACGGCGTACGGGGCGCTCGCCCGGCTCGGCGGCGGAGCCTCGCTCCACGAGGTGTTCCCGGACCCGGTGGCCTGCGTGCCGCAACGGGCACGCCCCGATGCCGGAGGGCGGCGCGGCTTCCGGATCGGCTGTACGGCCGACGGCGCCGAGGGGCCGGTCCGGCTCGACGTCGCCGTACAGGCCGAACCGGACCTCAGGATCGTGGGGGAGCGGCTGACGGCGGGCGGGGTCGTCCTGCTGGAGACCGCACTGCGCGACCCCGGACGCGGTACCGTCCAGGCCGCCTGGCACACCGCCGGCTCCGCCCCGGTGACCCGCGCCCCGCTGCCCGACGACCGCCTCGGCACCGCCCTGCTGCCGCTGCGCGTGGCCGGCAAGACCGACGGGCAGCGTCATGTGCTCGCCGCCGCCGAGCAGATGGTGGTCGCCCTGCGCTCCGTCTTCCCCTGCGACCCCCGCCCCGAGTGCATGCGCACCCCCGTGCCCACCGGCTCCGGCCGGCTGCTGTCGGGCTGCGGCAACCTCCCCGACGTGCTGTGGCGCACCCGCGCGGAATGCGGCCGCCGGCACGGCCTGCTGATCGAGGCCCTGCGTGCGGGCTGCGCGGGTCCGGTGACCGATCTCGTCGCGGAGCCGCTGCCGGACGGCACGGTACGGGCGCTGCTCGACCGCGGCGACGGCCTGCGCACCGAACTCGCCCGGCTCGGCGACGGCGAACTGCGCTATCTCGCGCTGACGCTGGTGCTGCTGACCGGGCCCGGCGTCCTGGACGTGGACACCCCGGGCGAGGTGCCCGACGCCCTGCGCACCCTCACCGTCCTCGCCGACGGCTTGGAGCGCGGCCTCGACCCCGCCCAGCGCCGGGAACTGCTGCGGACGGCCGTCCGGATGGGCGAGCGCGGGCACATCCGGTGTGTGGGCGCGGTGAGCGACGCCTCGTGGGCCACCGGGACCGAGGGCGTCACAGTGGTACATCTGGACGCGTGACCGAACCTCTCGACCTGGCCCGACTCCAGCGCCGACTCGCCGAGTTCGCGGCCGCGCGGAACTGGCAGCCCTACCACACCCCCAAGAACCTCGTCGCCGCGCTCAGCGTGGAGGCCTCCGAACTGGTCGAGATCTTCCAGTGGCTGACGCCGGAGGAGTCCGCACGCGTGATGGAGGACCCGGACACCGCGCACCGGGTCACCGACGAGGTCGCGGATGTCCTCGCCTATCTGCTGCAGTTCTGCGACGTCCTCGGCATCGATGCGCCGGCCGCCCTGGCCGCCAAGATCGACCGCAACGAACGGCGGTTCCCGGCGCCGGGGGCGCAGAGTGCGCCCGAGCGCCCTCAACCACCGGAGGGTTGAACTCCGTTATTACTCTCCGAAGTTGAATCGCCTGTCGAATCCGAATTGTTGTCCACAGATTTCCGTCTACCTCTGGCTTTTCGTCTCGACCACCCTCACTCTGGGTAGTGGACTGGAGAGTTCAAGAGGGCGTGCGAGGAAGCACGCGGAAGGACGGGGGCGACGCGTGGACGCGATACGGCTCATTCTCACCAGCAGGCGTGCGCTGGCGTGCGCCGCCGACTCGGCCGAGATCATGGCGGAGGTGTGGCAGGCGCAGGCCCTGGCCCAGGCGGTCGGCAGCCGCCTCGCGGTCTCCGGCCCGCCCGAGCTGCGCGGCGAGGCGCTGGGCCTGACCGAACTGGCGGGCCGGGGCTGCGGGGTCCTGGACCCGCCCGAACTCGACCTGGGCGACCTGCGCGCCGCCCAGCTCACCGAACTGGCCGACGCCCGCGAGACCCTGCTCTGCCTCGGGGGTCTGCTCGGCGAGGTCGGCATGGCCCTGGTCGGCATGGCCAGCGGGGCCGACGACGAGACGACGTACTGGCAGTGCATGGAGGCCATCGACGCGGCCGACGAGTCCCGCGACCGCGTCCTGGAGATGCTGCGCAAGCTGGCGGCGCGGGAGGAGGTGTTACGGGAGGACGAGAGTCAGAAGGGTACGAACGGCGACGAGAGCAGCCTGGACGGCAACCGCAGCAGCCCGTCCGGCGTTTGAGGACGAGCCTCGTGGGCACCGGCGCGTCCGCCGGGCATCCGGGGCGCCCGGCGATTTTTCACCCGACCGGGTACGGCCGTGCCCGGCGGTACCGGCGAGGTCGACGTGGTGCACGGCGTGCAGGATGGATGTATGGACCTTCGAATCTTCACCGAGCCCCAGCAGGGGGCCACCTACGACACCTTGCTCACCGTGGCGAAGGCCACCGAGGACCTGGGCTTCGACGCCTTCTTCCGCTCCGACCACTACCTCCGCATGGGCAGCGCCGACGGCCTGCCCGGCCCCACGGACGCCTGGATCACGCTCGCCGGGCTGGCCCGCGAGACCAAGCGCATCCGCCTCGGCACGCTGATGACCGCCGGAACGTTCCGGCTGCCCGGCGTGCTCGCCATCCAGGTCGCCCAGGTCGACCAGATGTCCGGCGGCCGGGTGGAGCTCGGCCTCGGCGCGGGCTGGTTCGAGGAGGAGCACAGGGCGTACGGCATCCCGTTCCCGAAGGAGAGGTTCGCGCGGCTGGAGGAGCAGCTCGCGATCGTCACCGGGCTGTGGGCGACCGAGGCCGGCAAGACCTTCGACTTCCACGGCACGTACTACGACCTGACGGACTCGCCCGCGCTGCCCAAGCCGGCGCAGAAGAAGGTGCCGGTGCTCATCGGCGGCCACGGAGCGAACCGTACGCCGCGGCTGGCAGCCCAGTTCGCCGACGAGTTCAACATCCCCTTCGCCTCCATCGAGGACAGCGAGCGGCAGTTCGGCCGCGTGCGTGCCGCCGCCGAGGAGGCCGGCCGGGGCGGGGACGCGCTGACGTACTCCAACGCGCTCGTGGTCTGCGTCGGCCGGGACGACCAGGAGGTCGCGCGCCGCGCCGCCGCGATCGGCCGTGAGGTCGACGAGCTGAAGGCCAACGGCCTGGCCGGCTCGCCGGCCGAGGTCGTCGACAAGATCGGCCGGTACGCCGCGATCGGCTCCCGGCGGATCTATCTGCAGATCCTGGACCTCGAGGACCTGGACCACCTGGAACTGATCTCCACCCAGGTGCAACCACAGCTGCCGTAACACCTTCCGGGGCGCTCCCGGGCCCCCGGCCTCCGGCCCCGGCTCCCGGCCTCCGGGCTACGGCGTTGGGGTCCCGGTCCCCGGCCTCCGGGTTACGGCGTTCGTGTCCCGGCCTCCGGCCTCCGGGCACGGCGTTGGGGTCCTGGCCTCTGGGCCACGGCTTCGGGACCCCGGCCCCCGGCCCTGGCCCCGGCCTCCGGGTCACGGCGCTGGGGTCCCGGACTCTGAGCTCCAACTCCGGTCCCGGCCACCTGCCGACGGCTTCTGGGTCTCGGCCACGGGCCCCCGGCCCCCGGCCTCGAGGTCCTGGGCCACGGCCTCCGGATTACGACATTGGGGCCCCGGCCCCTGGGCCCCGGCCTCCGGAACCACGGTCACCGGGTCATGGCCTCCCGGCCGTGGACACCGGTTCACCTAGCCGAGGCTGACTTCACAGGAGCTCCCCCTGGGTGAAAGGCCGCCGTCGTGCGCCACGGCGGTGGCCTACCGCCTGCCTCGCCTGTCTCAGCCGCTCTGGGCGAAGCCGTAGTCGAGGATCCGGCGCCTTGCCGAACAGCGTCTTGCCGGTGGCCGGGTCCAGCGCGAACGCTCCCTGGGCCTGTACCTGCGGTGCCGTGGCGGCCTCGGCGGGCGCGGCCGCGAGGACCCCCGTACCGAGGACCGTACCCGCCAGTGCCGCGACGACGGCTCTCCGGCCGACGCGGACGTGGTGGCCGTGAGACATGGTTCCCCGTGCAGTCAGTGGTCAGTTGACGGTTGATCACTATGCCGTAACTGTGTACGTTCCGTGTGGGAAGTGTGGGCTCCGCCACAGCGTGATCGTTCGGGTCCTGGTGAGATCGCCGGATGCTCGGTTTCCTCCTGCGCCTGCTGCCGTTCTGGGTCCGCGAGCCCTTGCTCGTCGTGGTCGGCTCCGTTCTCGGCGTACGCCTCATGTACCTCGCGTTCCGCGACCACGACTGGGCGTTGGCCGGTTTCGGTGTGGTGTTCCTCGTGTTCACGGCCGTACGCGTCCACACGGTGGTCCGGGCGCTGCGCGCACGCCGGAACCCGGACACGCCGGCTCCCGCGCCCGCGGTCGGCTCGGCAGCCGTCGCGGCCACCCGGGCTCAGAGCCACGTCCCGGCCCAGGCCCAGGCCCAGGCCCAGGCCCAGGTCCCGCCCCACGCCCCGGCCCCAGCCCCGGCCCCGGCTTCGTTCACTCCGGAGAAGGAGCCCAGCGCGTGGGGCCAGGCCGTCGCGGCCGTGGCCGTGTTCGGAGCGATCGGGGCCGCGCTGTGGGTGGCCCCGCACGTGCTGCCGTCCGACAGCGCCACGCAGCGGGCCGCCTCGTGTGCGGGCGGGGGACATGAGGACTTGCCGCAGGTGTACAGGAAGACGTCCCGGCCCGTGACCGGTGACGAGCTGTGCAAGGCACTCAACCGGCCCGATCTCGCCCGGCTCCTCGGAACGCCGGGGGAGACCGCGTCCACGGCTTCCGGCAACAGCGACACCGCTCCCCTGACCGATGGGAAGGTCGCCCAGCCGGAGGCCGAGATCGGGTTCGACACGTACACCGTGAACCTGTCGGCCACCTACAACCACCTGTCGATCGCCCAGTACGTGAAGCTGAAGAAGATCGGAAACGAGCAGAACGTCGAGACGCGTACGGTGCTCGGCCGGCCGGCGGTCTTCTCCTCGGACCACACCATGAAGCTGAGGATCAGTCTCGGGAGTGGCGGAACCAGCGGCGGACCCGTCGAAGAAGGTCCCCTCGCCCGGACGCTGACCGTGGCCCTCGACGGGAAGGACCGGGGCGGCTACTACGACCTCACGGTGTGGAGCCAGTCCGGAGCCCTCCCCGACGACAGCGCCCTGATCGACATCGCCGAGAAGGTCCTGCCCACGATCCCCGAACGGGGCGCGCGGTGAGAAAAACGGTGGTCAGCAGGTCCTGATCCCGGAAGACTCGGTCATGTGTTCCTGACGATCTCCATGCGCGGCGACGCCGCCCACCCGGCCACCGACCTCGGCTACCTGCTGCACAAGCACCCGGACAAGGCGCAGAAGTTCTCCACGTCCTACGGCACGGCGCATGTCTTCTACCCCGAGGCGGGCGACCGGCGCTGCACGGCCGCGCTGCTGCTGGAGATCGACACGCTCGCCCTGGTCCGGCGGGGCAAGGGCAAGGGCCGCGGCGGAGCCCCCGACGCGGCGCTCGCGCAGTACGTCAACGACCGCCCCTACGCGGCCTCCTCGCTGCTCGCGGTCGCGCTGAGTGGCGTGTTCTCCAGCGCGATGAAGGGCACCTGCCACGCCAGGCCCGAACTCCCCGGCCGGACACGGCCGTTGCGTATCGAGGTGCCCGCGCTGCCCGCCCGCGGCGGCCCGGAGCTCGTACGGCGTCTGTTCGAGCCGCTGGGCTGGACGGTCACCGTCGAACCGGTCGCCCTGGACGAGGAGTTCCCCGAGTGGGGTGACTCGCGCTATGTGCGGCTCGTCCTGGAGTCCGAGGCGCTGACCCTCGCCGAGGCCCTGCGCCACCTGTACGTCCTGCTGCCGGTCCTCGACGACGCCAAGCACTACTGGGTCTCCTCCGACGAGGTCGACAAGCTGCTGCGGGCCGGCGAGGGCTGGCTGCCCGAGCACCCGGAGCAGAAGCTGATCACCAGCCGTTACCTCTCCCGCCGCTGGTCGCTGACCCGGCAGGCGATGGAGCGGCTGGAGCTGGTGCGGCTCGCGGAGGCCGACGACAGCGAGGTCGAGGAGATCGACAACGCCGTCGAGGAGGAGACCGGGACGGAGGAGAAGCCGACCCCGCTCGCCGTGCAGCGCAGGGAGGCGATCCTGGCCGCGCTGCGGGACAGCGGCGCCGGTCGCGTGCTCGATCTCGGCTGCGGTCAGGGCGAGTTGGTGCGTGAGCTGCTGAAGGACGTGCGGTTCACCGAGATCGTCGGCGTCGACGTGTCGGTGCGCGCCCTGACCATCGCCTCCCGGCGGCTGAAGCTGGACCGCATGGGGGAGCGGCAGGCCTCGCGCGTCCAGCTCTTCCAGGGCTCGCTCGCCTACACCGACAAACGGCTCAAGGGCTACGACGCCGCCGTGCTGAGCGAGGTGATCGAGCACCTCGACCTGCCCCGGCTGCCCGCTCTGGAGTACGCCGTGTTCGGGCACGCCCGTCCGCGCACGGTCCTCGTGACCACCCCGAACGTCGAGTACAACGTCCGCTGGGAGACCCTGCCCGCCGGACACGCCCGGCACGGCGACCACCGCTTCGAGTGGACCCGGGAGGAGTTCCGCACCTGGGCGCGCACGGTGGCCGAACGGCACGGCTACGACGTGGAGTTCGTGCCGGTCGGACCGGACGACCCGGAGGTCGGTCCGCCCACCCAGATGGCCGCGTTCGTAAGGAACACAGCCGCGATCAAGACCGAGAAGGAGAAGGAGGCGAAGGCCGCATGACCGAGAACCGAACGGGACGGATCCTCCCCGTCACCGACCTCTCCCTGGTCGTCCTCGTCGGCGCCTCCGGATCCGGCAAGTCCACCTTCGCCCGCAGGCACTTCAAGCCGACCGAGGTGATCTCCTCGGACTTCTGCCGCGGTCTCGTCTCCGACGACGAGAACGACCAGAGCGCCACCCGGGACGCCTTCGACGTCCTGCACTACATCGCGGGCAAGCGGCTGGCCGCCGGCCGCCGCACCGTCGTGGACGCCACCAGCGTGCAGCAGGACGCCCGGCGCCAGCTGATCGAGCTGGCCAGGAAGTACGACGTGCTGCCCGTCGCCATCGTGCTGGACATGCCCGAGGAGGTGTGCGCCGAGCGCAACGCGGCCCGCACCGACCGCGCCGACATGCCCCGCCGGGTCATCCAGCGGCACATCCGCGAACTGCGCCGCTCGCTGCGGCACCTGGAGCGGGAGGGCTTCCGCAAGGTGCACGTGCTGCGCGGGGTCGAGGAGGCGGAGAGCGCCACCGTCGTCACCGAGAAGCGCTTCAACGACCTCACCCACCTCACCGGCCCCTTCGACATCATCGGCGACATCCACGGCTGCTCGGCCGAGCTGGAGTCGCTGCTCGCCAAGCTGGGCTACGTCGACGGCGTCCACCCGGAGGGCCGTACCGCCGTGTTCGTGGGCGACCTGGTCGACCGCGGCCCGGACACCCCGGGCGTGCTGCGCCGGGTGATGTCCATGGTCGAGACGGGCAACGCGCTGTGCGTGCCCGGCAACCACGAGAACAAGTACGGCCGCTACCTCAAGGGCCGCCAGGTCCAGCACACCCATGGGCTGGCCGAGACCATCGCGCAGATGGAGGGCGAGAGCGAGGAGTTCGAGAAGCGGGTGCGGACCTTCCTGGCGGGCCTGGTCAGCCACTACGTCCTCGACGGCGGCAAGCTGGTCGTCTGCCACGCCGGCCTGCCCGAGAAGTACCACGGCCGCACCTCCGGCCGGGTCCGCTCGCACGCCCTGTACGGCGACACCACCGGCGAGACCGACGAGTTCGGGCTGCCGGTGCGCTACCCGTGGGCGGAGGACTACCGGGGACGCGCGGCGGTGGTGTACGGGCACACGCCGGTCCCCGAGGCGACCTGGCTGAACAACACCATCTGCCTGGACACCGGCGCGGTCTTCGGCGGCAAGCTGACCGCGCTGCGCTGGCCGGAGCGCGAGCTGGTCGACGTACCGGCCGAGCGGGTCTGGTACGAGCCGGCGAAGCCGCTGCGCTCGGAGGCGCCCGGCGGACACGACGGCCGGCCGCTGGACCTGGCGGACGTCCACGGTCGCAGGGCGGTGGAGACGCGGCACGCCGGGATGGTCGCGGTCCGCGAGGAGAACGCGGCGGCGGCGCTGGAGGTCATGAGCCGCTTCGCGACCGACCCGCGCCTGCTGCCGTATCTGCCGCCGACCATGGCACCGACGGCGACTTCGCAGGCAGAGGGCTACCTGGAGCACCCGGTCGAGGCCTTCGCGCAGTACGCGGCGGACGGGGTCGAGCGGGTCGTGTGCGAGGAGAAGCACATGGGCTCGCGGGCCGTGGCCCTGGTGTGCCGGGACGCGGAGGCGGCACGCAAGCGCTTCGGCGCCGGGGGCACCTCCCGCTCGGGCGAAGCCGACAGCGGGGGAGGTCCGACGGGGTCCCTCTACACGCGTACCGGGCGGCCGTTCTTCGACGACGAGCAGGTGACCGAGGAGATCCTCGGCCGGCTGCGCGCGGCGATCGAGGCCGCCGGTCTCTGGGACGAACTGGACACCGACTGGCTGCTGCTGGACGCCGAGCTGATGCCGTGGTCGCTGAAGGCCGCGGGGCTGCTGCGCAGCCAGTACGCAGCCGTCGGCGCCGCGTCCGGCGCGGTGTTCCCGGGCGCGCTGGCCGCTCTGGAGGCCGCATCGGCCCGGGGCGTCGACCTCACCGGCCTGCTGGACCGGCAGCGGGACCGCGCCGCCGACGCGGCCGCGTTCACCGCCGCCTACCGCCGCTACTGCTGGACCACGGACGGCCTGGACGGCGTACACCTGGCCCCCTTCCAGCTGCTGGCGGTCCAGGGCCGCAGCCTCGCCGCGCTGCCGCACGACGAGCAACTGGCCCTGATCGACCGCCTGGTGGAGCACGACGGCACCGGACTCCTGCGGACCACCCGGCGGCTGTACGTCGACACCGGCGACCCGGCGTCGGTTCTGGCGGGTGTCGACTGGTGGCTGGAGATGACCGGCCGCGGCGGCGAGGGCATGGTCGTCAAGCCGCTCGGCGCGCTGGTCCGCACCGCCGACGGCCGCCTGGTCCAGCCCGGCATCAAGTGCCGCGGCCGGAAGTACCTGCGGATCATCTACGGCCCCGAGTACACCCGGCCGGACAACCTCGCCAGGCTGCGGCAGCGGTTCCTGAACCACAAGCGGTCGCTCGCCCTGCGCGAGTACGCCCTCGGCCTGGAGGCCCTGGACCGGCTCGCGGAGGGGGAGCCGCTGTGGCGGGTGCACGAGGCGGTGTTCGGGGTGCTGGCCCTGGAGTCGGAGCCGGTGGACCCACGGCTGTGAGCGGGGTGACTCCGGGTACGGCATGCCGGAGCGATCGATACCGGCCAGGGGTGTCGGGTATGAGACAGCCCTGGCCGGGGCCGGTGATTCCGGTCCCACTGGTCCCTGGTTAACCGCAGGTAGCCGTGCTAACTTCGCTGGTCGGTCAGGCAGATGTACCGGCTCAGGGGGAAAGTCGGTGGAGACAGGAGCGGGATCCGGCGACCTCGGGGGCTGTGCCGGGCAGGGCAGGGGTTGGGAGCTGCTGTTACAGCTGACCGACGCGCTGTGTCTGCTGGGCTGCATGGAGGACGCGCCGGGGCGGGCCCAGTTCGCCGCGATGCTGGCGGACCAGTTGCAGCGGCCGGTGGATCTGCGAGGCGTCAAGCTGCGCGAGGACGTCGCGGCCCTGGTGCGCGCGGCGTTGAACGTGGCGGGCGGCGAGCGCGTACTCGTCGGTGTGGTCCGCATCCTCGAGGGGAGCCCCGCCGGTGACGAACTCGACCGTCTGATCGAGCCGGTGGTCTTACCCGGGGCCGCCCCCGACATTCCGCCAGGCCCGCTGTCCCCGGCCGAGGAGGCCGAGGCGCGCGCCCTCCTCGCCCGGGGCGAGCTGCCGGCCCGCCGGCTGCGGGACGACCTCGTCGAGGAACTCAACGGTCTCGACCTGCCCGCCGGACTGTCCCCGGAGCAGCTCCTGGCACACGTGCTCGAATGGAACGCGCAGCCGGACGGACTGCCGCCCGCCGTCCTCCTCCTCGACCGGGCGTCCCGGCTCGCCCGCACCCGCTCCCACCGCATCGCCCTGTCGGACTGGGTCGACGACTGGGCCCAACGGGCCTGCCTGTCCGGCGAGTTGAAGGAGCGCCGCAGCGCCCGCCCCGACGCCCCGGCCGATCCCGAGGTCCCGCGTTGCCTGATCGTCGCCGTGGAACCGACCCGCGACGGCAGCGGTGAGGTCGTCGTACGGTCATGGCTCAACACCACGCAGGGCCGCTGGGATCCACAGCCGGGCGAACCGGCCACCACCACACTGGCAGGCCTGGGCACGGCCGTCGAGACCGCGCTGCGGCAGGGCGCCCGGCTCTGGTCGGTCTCGCGTGAGCCGGACGCGGGGGAGCGCCTCCTGCCTCCGCCGTACGTCGAGTTCGTCCTTCCGTACGATCTCCTCAACCACGATGTGGCGGGATTGACCTACCAGATCGGTGACGGGCGTCCCATGCCGCTCGGCCTGAAGTACGGGGTGCATCTGCGCAGCCTCGAACGGATGCGCACCGACGACGCGGTGGTTCTCCAGCAGTGGCGGGAGCGCTGGCTGGCACTGCGGCGGCACGGCGTGACCGTGCACGGCTGGAGCGAGCCGGACGGCGGTCGCCTCGACGCCTGGCAGGCCGCCCTCGCCGGGGAATCGCTGAGGACGGCTGTGGTGCTGGACGCGCCGGCCGACGTCCTGGCGATGGACGCCCTCAAGGCCGCGATCGCGGAGGGGATAGGCCTTGCCGTCTGGGACCGCAGGGGCGTGTTCGACGACGAGCGCAGAGAGGTGGTGACCGCTGTGTTCGCGTCCGTGCAGACGCCGGCGCAGATCCCGGTCGCGATCCACCGGCTGCGGCAGACCGCGGTGCTCCATGCCAAGGGGCCGGGACGCTTCCTCGGTCGACATATCGGTTTTCTCTGGGATGATCCCAATCGGGTCGTCGATCTTCACCCCGCTGACCCGGACCTCGCCAGCTAGGAGGCATCGGCATGAGCGCGCAGGAGCAGACGGTCGTGAACGGCTGGCGGGTGTTCCACGCCACCGGCCGGGCACCCGACGCCCCGCCGAGGCTGCCGGAGGCGCCACCCTGGCGGCGCTTCCGCGGCGGCCCGGCCCAGCCCGCCCCGCCGGACGACCAGGCGGCCGCGCTGCGCCGGCTCGGCCCGGGAGACGTCACCCCGCAACTCGGCGCGGACGACGTCGACACCGTCAACGCGGCCCTTCTGCTGCGCCGGCCCCTGCTGATCACCGGCCCTCCGGGCGTGGGCAAGTCCACGCTGGCCTATGTCATCGCGCGCGAACTCGGGCTCGGGCGGGTCCTGGAGTGGAACATCGTCAGCCGGACGACGCTGCGGGACGGCCTGTACGTCCATGACGCCATGGGCCGCGCCCAGGCCATCGCCGCCTGGCAGGCCGGACTGCGGGGCGGGACCCCGGACCGGGCGGGCGCGGGAGTCAATGTCAACGTCACGACTTCCTCGAGTGACGGTCAACTTCCCCCAGTTATCGGGGACTTCATCACCTTGGGTCCCCTGGGCACCGCTCTGCTGCCCTACGATCGTCCGCGTGTGCTTCTTGTCGACGAGCTCGACAAGAGCGACATCGACCTGCCCAACGACCTGTTGCACGTCCTGGAGAACGGAAGCTATGAGATCCCGGAACTGGTGCGTGACGCCGCGGACTCCGCGTGCGTCCACACCAGTGACCCCTCAGGCCGCGCCGAGCTGGCCGACGGGCGGGTCGAGTGCCGGGAGTTCCCGGTCGTGGTGATCACCAGCAACGGGGAACGCGAGTTCCCGGCGGCGTTCCGCCGGAGGTGCCTGCCGCTGGAGATGCGCACCCCCACCCGGGAGCAGCTTCTGGCCATGGTCGAGGGGCACCTCGGTGCCCTCCCGCAGGGCGCCGAGGACCTGGCGGACCTGTTCGTGCAGCGGGTCCAGGCGGGCGGCACCCACTCGCTGGATCAGTTGCTCAACGCTGTCCAGATCACTACTGCGGGTGGTTTTCAGGTGGACGGCGACGGGCGTAAGCTTCTGGAAATGCTCCTCCGCGACCTCGCGAAGGGCCGCTGAATGACTCCCAGGGAGCACGCATCCGGGCTCGGCGACGAAGGTCCCGTTTCGGGGTCGTCGTCGCCCGCTTCGGCGATGCCGGAGGCAGGCGCGTACGCGCGTGAGCACGGTGCGGCGCTCCCCGGCGCCCCGGAGTCCGGCACCCGGGCGTCGGCCCGGTCCCACCCCTCGGCCGGGGCGGAAGGCCCGGAAGCCGAGGAGCGGTTCGCGCCGCATTGGCAGGAGATCGCCGACGCCGTGTGGCTCGCCGCCCACTGGAGCCGCGACGGTGGCCCCGCCGTGGCCGGGCAGGGGCAGACGGGGGAGCGTACCCGCCCGCTCCCGGACCGCAGGAGGGCACGCCCCGAGGCGCCCGCGGACCCGCCCGCCGTGGGCGACCCGGGCCCCGTGACGACGCCCGCCGTCGATGCCGGCATCCGGCCGGAGCCGATCCCGCCCCGCGATCCCGCCGTCCCCACCGCACCGGCGAGCCCCGGCGAACGCCTCGTACCGGCACAGTTGTTACCTCACCCCGAGGGCCCCTACAGCCTGCACGTCGGACGGCCCTTGCTGCCCCCCGAGGTACCCGCGCAGCCGGGACCCGGCCGGGCCACCGCCCTGCTCGCTCGCGCCCTGCACCGGCTGGCCCGGCGCATCCCCTCCCGCGACACCCTGGAACTGGACGAGGAGACCACCGCCGAACAGGGAGTCGTGGACGGCATGTGGATGCCCTTCCTCCGGCCCGCCCGCATCTCCGCCTTCGATCTGGTCCTCCTCACCGACGCGGCCCCCACCATGTGGATCTGGGAGGACACGGTCGCCCGGCTCGCCGAGGCCGCCGAGCACAGCGGCGCCTTCCGGGCCGTACGCACGGTGCGGGTGCAGGTGCCGCGCACCGGCTCCGCCACCCTGCGCTGGCCCACCGGGCGGACCGCCGCCGACCCCGGCGAACTGCTCGACGGGCGCGGCGGCCGGGTGTTCCTCGTCGTCACCGACGGACTCGCCCACGGCTGGGCCGCCCCCGCCGCCGACGACCTGCTCGGCCGCCTCGCCCACGCCGGACCCACCGCGCTGGTCCACCTGCTGCCGCCGCACCTGCGTCACCGCTCCTCGCTCTACCCGTACCCGGCGGCCCTGGAGGCCGGCGGCTTCGGCGCCCCGAACCAGAGCCTCGGGCACTGGGCACCGCCCGGCGGACCCGACCCGCTGCGGCCGCTGCCGGAGGCGGGCGACGGCTCCGTGCCGGTGCCCGTGCTGTCCCTCAAGCCGGGCTCCCTGGCCGCCTGGGCCGACCTGGTCACCGGTGAGCGCGGGGTACGCCGCTCCCTGCCCGTCGTCCTGGCCGGCACCCTCACCAAGGGCGCGCCCGCGCCCGGCCTGCGCGCCCCGCGCTTCCCGCGCGCCGCTCCCGCCGCCGTACGCCGCTTCTTCACCCTCGCCACTCCGGCCGCCCGCCGACTGGCGACCCAACTGGCCGCTGTCCCCTTCGAGTTCGACCTGGTGGAGCAGTTGCGGCGGCGCACCATGCCGGAGACCGGGCCCGGGCATCTCGCCGAGATCCTGATGGGCGGGCTGATCGACTGGAACAGCGGCGGCGAGGGACGCCCGGAGTTCGCCGACGGGGTCCGCGAGGCGCTGCTCGCCACCACGACGCGCAGCCAACTCGCCCGCACCGTCAGCGTGGTGGGCGACCTGCCCGCCGCCGGCGCGCGGGGCGTCGCACTGCGTGCCGCCCTGCGCGACCCGATCGGGACCACCCTGCCCGACCCCGCCGAGCTCGGCTGGGCGCGCAGCGAGCTGGCTGTGATGCGCGCCCTGTCGGGGCCGTACTCCGAACGCGCCAAACGCATCGAACCGAATCTCGCCACGCGAACGACCGATGCCGCCGAGCGGGTGAAACGCGCGGGCGGCGCGGGATCATCCGGCGGCGGAGAAGGCAGTGTTCCAGCGTCGAGCGTCCCCGAGGAGCCTGGAGAACCCGTGCTGGTAACCGACGCCACCCAACCCGAAGCCCCGGAGGCTGAGCCGCTCATGACGAGCACCACGACCGCAACGCCGGCCCTACTGGTGAACGTGCCCCTCAGGAACACGTCGTTCGTCGGCCGCCAGGCGCTGCTCAGGGCCGTGGAGGAGCAGCTCGCATCCCAGGACACCGCGGCCGTACTGCCGAACGCGCTGCACGGGCTCGGCGGTGTCGGCAAGTCCCAGCTGGCACTGGAGTACGTCTACACCCACCAGCACGACTACCGGGTGATCTGCTGGATCCCGGCCGAGCGGGAGAGCCTCGTCCTGACCGCGCTCGCGACCCTGGCGGCCCATCTGGGCGTCGCTCCGACGGCGCAGGACAGCGCGGGTGCCCCCGCCGCGAACACCGCCGTGCCCGCCGTCCTGGAGGCGCTGCGCACCGGGGCGCCGTACGACAACTGGCTGCTGGTCTTCGACAACGCCGAGGACATCGAAGCGGTGCGCCAGTACTTCCCGACCAACGGTCCGGGCAAGGTCATCATCACCTCCCGGAACCGCGCCTGGGAGCGCGTGGCGACCTCCCTGCCGGTGAACGTCTTCGAGCGCGAGGAGTCCGTCGAGCTGCTCCAGAAGCGCTCGCCCGACCTGAGCACCGAGGACGCCGGCCGCCTCGCCGAGGCACTGGGCGACCTGCCGCTCGCCGTCGAGCAGGCGGGCGCCTGGCGGGCCGTCACGGGCATGCAGGTCGCCGAGTACCTCGACCTGCTCACCCAGCGCAGCCCGGAGATCCTCGAACTCGACCCGTCCCCGGACTACCCGGTCTCCGTCGCGGCGGCCTGGGACATCTCCCTGGAGCGGATCCTCGAGAACAACCCGGGTGCCCGGCAACTCCTCGACATCTGCGCCAGCATGGCCCCTGAGCCCATCCCGCGGTCCATGCTGCGCGGCAGCCGTGGCGTGAACATCACGCCCGAGGTCGACCCGCTGCTGCGCGAGTCGATCAAACTCAACCGCGCCATCCGCGACCTGAACCAGTTCTCGCTGGTCAAGGTGGACCCCCGGTCCGACACCCTGCAGATGCACCGCCTGCTGCAGACCGTGCTCCTCGCCAAGCTGGGGCCGGAGGAGCGGGAGCGCATGCGGGACGCCGCCCACCAGCTGCTGTCGGCCGCCAAGCCGGGTCCGCCGGGGTCCTCCCTGGAGTGGCGCGCGTACCAGGCGCTGTTGCCCCATGTCCTCACCTCGCAGGCGGTGACCAGCGCCGACACCTATGTGCGCGACCTGGTCTTCGACACCGTGTGGTTCCTCTACTACTGGGGCGACCACGTAGGCGCGGCGAACCTCGGCCGTCAGGCCTGGAACGCGTGGCTCGCGGCCTCCGGCGAGGAGAACATCCATGTCATCCGCATGACGAAGAGCTTCGGGTTCCTGCTGCGCCAGATCGGCCAGGTTCCCGAGTCCATCCCGCTCACCGAGCGGGCGCTGGAGACCTCCCGCCGCATCGAGGTCGAGCCGGAGGAGATGATCGACTCCCTGTGCGAGATGGCCGACGCGTACGGGTACCAGGGCCGGTTCCGGGAGGCACGGGACCTGACCAAGGAGGCCAGGGACCTGGCGCGCTCCCTGTTCGGCCCCGACGACCCGCTCACGATGCGTGCCACGCATGCCTACGGCGTCGACCTGCGGCTGTGCGGGAACTTCCGGGAGGCCCTGCCGCTGGACCAGGAGAACGCCCGGCAGCGTGACCTCTTGCTGGGTCCGGCGAGCTTCTTCACCCTCAACACCCTCAACGCCCTGTCCATCGACATGCGGGAGTCCGGCGACTACCCCGGCGCCCGCGAATTCCAGGAGGACGTGCACCGCCGCGCGCGGAGCACCATGGGCGAGGAACACCCGCTCACCCTGCGCATCGCCCGCAACCTCGCGGTGTGCCGGCGCCGGGACGGGGCGCTCGAGGACGCCCGCAGCCTCTGCGAGGACACGCTGCGGCGGTTCAACCACCGCTACGGCCCGGACCACTTCGACTCGCTCGCGACCGCGACGAACCTGTCCGTGGACCAGCGCCTGGCCGGAGACCTCGAGGCCTCCCGCGACCTGGCCCAGGAGACCGTGCGGCGCCTCGAACAGCGGCTCGGGGAGGACCACGCGTACACCCTGCTGGCCAAGGCCAATCTGGCCGCCACCCTGCGGGCGCTCGGAGCCCTCGACAGCGCGCAGGAGCTGGAGGACGACGCCGCCCGCCGGCTGGCCGACACGGTCGGCTCGGAGCACGTCACGTCGCTGAGCGTCGCGATCGGCCAGGCCAACACGGCGTCGGCGCGCCTGGACTTCGAGCGGGCGCGCGAGATCGACGAGGCCAACCTGCCGCGGCTCGTCGAGATCGCGGGTGAGAAGCATCCACTGACCCTGTCCTGCACCGCGAACCTCTCCCTCGACCTGCGCGGCCTGGGTCGCGGGGAGGAGGCGGACGAGCTCCAGCGCACGGCGGTGGAGGGCTTCGCCGGGGTGGTCCGTGGCGACCACCCCTGGTTCAACGCGGCCCGGACGCGCCGCCGCATCGAGTGCGACATGGCGCCCATGCCGCTGTAGGCCGACCGGAGCCGGGCCTGCGTCGTGCGCAGGCCCGGCCGGGGGCGGGATCCCGTCCGGGTCAGCTCATGTCGGCCGCGGGGGCGGTCGGCGCGCCGTCCTGCGGGTGCCGGAGCGACGGTTCGGGGGGCGGTACCGGACGGCCGTGCCTGCCCCGGTCGGCCCGGCTGCGGACCAGGATGAGCAGCGGCTGGGTGAAGAGCGTCGTGGCCAGGGCCATGAAGACCAGGACCGTGTAGAGAGGCCTGCTCAGCAGGTTCGCCTGGTAGCCCGCGTTGAGGGCGATCAGTTCGGTGAGGCCGCGCGTGCTCATCAGGACGCCGACGGTCCACGCGTCTGCACGGTCCAGCCCGCTCAACCGTGCCGCCGCCGTGCCGCTGCCGATCTTCGTCGTGGCCGCCAGCAGCGTCACCACCACCAGGACGGCCCACCCGGTGCCGTCCATGCTGCCCAGGGCGACGGCCTTGCCCGAGACGACGAAGAAGAACGGCACGAGGAGATAGCTGACGGTGTGCAGCGCGCGCATCAGGTCCGGATCGAGGGTGCCGTCCTCCTCGCGGGGCACCACCGCACCCGCGAGCAGCGCGCCGAAGATCACATGCAGTCCGAGCGCATGTGTCACCGCGGCCGACGCGAGGGCGAAGCCGGTCAGCAGCGCCAGCCGCAGCGAGGGCTCCATGCTGGTGCGCCACAGCAGCCTGCGCAGCACCGGCCGGGCCGCCACGAGCATCAGCGTGATGAAGCCGGCCCCGAGTAACGCCCGCCACCCCCAGCTCAGCGTCTGCCCTGCGCGGTCGCCGCCCAGCAGAGCGCCGGCCAGCACGGTCCACCCGAGCACGTCGAGCAGCCCGGCCGCCGAGACGGCCACCACCCCGGGCACCGTGTGGGACATGTCGTTCTCCCGCACTATGGCCGTCAGCACCGGTACCGCCGTGATCGACAGGGCGACCCCGGCGAACACGACCTGGGCCGGTGTCGGATCCGGCATACCCAGACCGCGCAGCTGGTCCTGGAAGAGCAGGGCACAGCCGCTCCCCGCCGCCATCGGCACCACGAACGCGGCCACGGCGACGGTCACCGCCGAACGCGCGCGGTCGCCGAGGACCTTCAGATCCAGCTCGTAGCCCACCGCGAACAGGAACAGCACCAGGGCGAGCTGTGCGAAGCCGGTCAGCGCTGTGTCGATCTCCTTCGGAAACAAGAAGGCGTGCCCGTCCGGCCACACGCTGCCGAGGAGTGAGGGCCCGAGAGCGATGCCCGCGGTCAGCTGGCCCACGATGTACGGCTGCTTCAGCCGCTGCGCCGCCCAGCCCGCCGCATGGGCGACCACGAGGATGAGGGCTGTGGCAAGCAGGATGTGCATGACCGACTCGTCAGGGCTCACGCTGTCCCCCTTGTGTCCAGGTGCAGAGGCCGTCCGTCCGGCCGGTTGTGGGTGTCACAGCTCTCGCAAGTTTGCTCGATCCCAACTTCCATATGATACTGGTAAGTTGACGCCAGGACGGGAGTCGTACACGGCGCTCCACAGGTGTCACGGGGGGCACATGACAGCGGTCGTCTTCATTCATGGGACGGGTGTTCGCGAACCTGACTTCTCTGCGCTGGCCGCGCGCGTAGCGGCCGGGCTGACCGCACTGCGTGGGGGACTTCGCATCGTGCCCTACTACTGGGGAGGCACGCACGGCGCCACGCTCGCGGCCGCCGGTGCGAGCCTGCCGCCTGAGGCGGGCACCACGCGTGGACTCAACGAGACACCCGCCGCTGTGGACACCGGCGACGACCCGACCGCGGCCTGGGCCGCGCTCTACGCCGACCCCTACGCCGAACTCGCCCTCGCGGCAGCCGGAGCGGAGCCGAAGGGCGAACGTCCGCCCGGCTCCGTACCGCCTCAGCAACAGCTCCAGGCGCACCTGGCCGCGCTCGCCGCACTCGGCGACACACCCGCCGCCGAACTGGGCCCGGGGCTCGCCCGCGCCGCCACCGACCTGGCCGCCCACCCGCTGCTCGCGCCCGCGGCCGAGG